>NZ_JBHVXZ010000042.1:0-76249 GCF_042881395.1 Amycolatopsis sp. NPDC058278
CGTTTCGACGAGCCGGCGCAGGACCGGCCGCCGCTCCGGCACCGGCAGCTCGGCCAGCCGCGCGGCCGACGAACGGCGGCCGCGGGTGAGCGTCACCTCGCCCGCGGCCCGCACGTTCGCCACCCAGGCCGCCTTCGGATAGGCCTGGACGATGTAGCGGGCACCGTCGAGGGGGATGACCGCGATGGGGAACGTGCGGGGGACGCCGGTGCGCCGCCCGGGCACGGTGAGCAGGTGCATCGGGCCGAAGGCGACGCCGAGCCGCTGCAGGCCCACGACGATCTTGTTGCCGGCGTTGACCATCCGGCGGTAGCTCTGCGCTGTTGTCATACCCCTACGGTACACGAAGTCATACGAAACTCATATAATCTGACCGTCGTAGCTACTCGCGGTCGGGGCCGGGCTTCGGTGCCGGCGGCAGCGGGTCCGGGACGGGTACCCCGCCGGGCTCCGGCAGCGGCCGGTCCGGGCCGGGCACCCCGGGCTCCGGGACGGCGGGCTCGGGCTGGACAGGCTCGGGTGACACGGGAGGTGCGGTCGACATCGGGCTTCCCTCCGCCTCGCTGCGCCGCCCGCGATTCGGACGGCGATCACCCGTGGGCTACCCGGGACGGCGGGTCGCGGAAACCCGTTGACCCTGACACCGTGTCAGGCGCTATCCCGGACCCATGACGCCTTTCCGCACCGCGATCGAGGTGGCCGCCGGGATCCGCCGCGGCGAGCTCTCGGCGCGCGACCTGACCGAACAGCTCTTCGCCCGCATCGACGCCTCGACCGTCAACGCCGTGATCGCGACCTGCCGCGGCTTCGCGCTGGAGGCCGCTTCGGAGGCGGACCGGGCCGTGGCGCACGGCGACGACGCCGGCCCGCTGCACGGCGTCCCGATGACGGTCAAGGACGCCTTCGCCGTGAAAGGCCTGCCGACGACCTGGGGCGAGCCGGCGTTCGCGGACTGCGTCGCGGACGAGGACGCGGCGGTCGTCGCCCGGCTGCGGGCCGCGGGCGCGCTCGTCGTGGGCAAGTCGAACGTGCACCACCTGCTGGCGGACTTCGGCCGGACCGAGAACCCGCTCCACGGGCGGACGCTCAACCCGCGCGACCACACCCGGACACCGGGCGGCTCGAGCGGTGGCGCCGCGGCCGCGCTCGCCGATGGCCTGACCTTCCTCGAATACGGCTCCGACCTGGCCGGGTCGATCCGCATCCCGGCCGCCTACTGCGGCGTGTACGGCCTCAAGCCCACCGCCGGCACGGTGTCCCTGCGCGGGTTCCAGCCGCCGGGACCGCCCGCCCCGCTCGCCCGGGAATTCCCTGCGGCGGTCGGTCCGCTGGCCCGGTCGGCGGCCGACCTGCGGCTCGCCCTGGAAGTCACCGGCGGCCCGCTGCGGCCCGCACGGCGGTCCCGGCTCGAGGACTTCCACGTCGGCGTCGTGCTCGACGACCCGGCCTGCCCGGTGACCGGCGAGGTCGGCGCGAAGCTGTCGGACGCCGTCGACGCACTGGCCCGCGCCGGGGTGCGGATCCGCGAAGGCTGGCCGGCGGACGTCGACCCGATCGCTCAGGCCGAGGCGTTCGGCTTCCAGGTGGAGCTGTTCTTCGCGAGCCAAGAAGGACGTGCACCGGCCGGGACCGCCGAGCAGGAGCGGCGGCGGGCGGCCTCGACCGCCGCGTGGGGCCGGTACTTCGCCGACGTCGACGGGTTTCTCTGCCCGACGGTGTTCACCACGGCGTTGGCCCACGACGACCGGCACCGCTACGAAGACCAGGTGTTCTGGATCGCGCAGGCGTCACTGCCCGGGCTGCCGGCGGTCAGCGCGCCGGTGGGCGGGGCGCGGCCGGCCGGGCTGCAGGTCGTCGGGCCCGCGCACGAAGACGACACCGCGATCACGTTCGCGGAACTCGCCGCGGACGTCCTCGGCGGGTTCGTCCCGCCTGGGGAAGGATCGAGCCGTGTTCTCGATCGGTGATTTCGCCCGCCACGGCCGGGTTTCGGTCCGGATGCTGCGCCACTACGACGCGCTCGGCCTGCTGCGCCCGGCGCGCGTCGACCCCGCGACCGGCTACCGCAGCTACACCGCGGGCCAGCTCGCGCGGCTCAACCGGATCGTCGCGCTGAAGGACCTCGGGTTCACCCTGGAGCAGGTGGCCACGCTGCTGGCGGAGGAGGTCACGGTCGAGCAGGTGCGCGGCATGCTGGCGCTGCGGCGCGCGGAGCTGGAAGCCGCGCTGGCCGAGGGCGCGGCCCGGCTGGCCCAGGTCGAAGCGCGGCTGCGGACCATCGAGGCGGAAGGCCGGCCGCCGGCCCACGACGTCGTCGTCAAGGAGCTGCCCGGCATGCGGGTGGTGGAGCTGACGGGCGTCGCGGCGGGGTTCGCGCCGGAGGCCATCGGGCCGGTCGTCCACCCGCTGTGCGCGGAGCTCGGCCGCCGCCTCCCCCAGGCGGACGTCACCCCGGCCGGACGGCTGACCTGCTACTACGAGCAGCGCGCGGAGGACGAGGTCATCGTGCACGCCGCGGTCCCGGCGTCGGTCGGCGGCGGCGACCTCAACGGCTTGACGGTGGCGGACCTGCCGCCCACCCGCGCGGCGACGCTCGTCCACCGCGGCGCGATGGACGGCGTCCTGCCCGGCTGGCAGGCGGTGGTGCGCTGGATCGACGACCACGGCCACCGGTCGGCCGGGCCGCAGCGGGAGGCGTACCTGGACTGCCCGGAGGATCCGGCGGGCTGGGTGACGGAGCTGCAGGAACCGATCAGCTAGGCCGCGGGTGGTGGGCGTGGTCGCCCGAGGGGAGTTCGCGGTCCACGTGCTCCGCGTGGTGCAGGGCCTGGGCCAGCAGGCCGCGCACGTGGTTGTCGGCCGCCGAGTAGTACACGAACGTTCCTTCGCGGCGGCCCTTCACCAGGCCCGCCAGACGCAGTTTGGCCAGGTGCTGGCTGACCGCCGTCGGGGCGGCGCCGGCCAGCTCGGCCAGGCAGGCCACCGATGATTCGCCCTGCAGCAGCGCCCAGAGCACCTTGATGCGGGTCGGGTCGGCGAGCAGCCGGAAGGACTCCGCGGCCAGGTGGACCTGCTCTTCGGTGGGCATGTCGAACTCCGGCAGCGACGCGTGCATGGCCGTAACCTTACTACTTGCGTATCTGCGTGCATGCGCAGATAGACTGGTCGCCATGACCGGACACGGACACGGCCACCGCCATTCGAGGTGGCGGCCGCACAGCCACGACAGCGCCGACCGCGTCGACCACGCCCTCGAAACCAGCCGGCGCGGGGTGCGCGCGCTCGTGTGGTCGTTCGCCGCGCTGTCCTTGACCGCCGTCGCGCAGCTGGTGCTCGTGCTGGTCACCGGATCGGTGGCGCTGCTGGGCGACACCATCCACAACTTCGCCGACGCGCTGACCGCCGTCCCGCTCGGCGTCGCGTTCCTGCTCGGCCGCCGCGCCGCGACCCGCCGCTACACCTACGGTCTCGGGCGCGCGGAAGACCTGGCCGGGGTGGTCGTCGTGCTCGTAGTGGCGGCTTCGGCCGCGATCGCCGGCTACGAATCGGTGGTGCGGCTGCTCGATCCGCAGCCGGTCGCGCACCCGTGGGCGGTCGCCGTGGCCGGAGCGATCGGCTTCGCCGGCAACGAACTCGTGGCGCGGTACCGGATCGGCGTCGGCCGCGAGATCGGCTCGGCCGCCCTGGTCGCCGACGGGCTGCACGCCCGCACAGACGGCTTCACGTCACTGGCCGTCGTCGCCGGCGCGGCCGGCGTCGCCTTCGGCTTCCCCGCGGCGGACCCGATCGTCGGGCTCGTCATCACCGTCGCGATCCTGTTCGTCCTGCGCGACGCGGCGAAGGAGGTGTTCCGGCGCCTGCTGGACGCCGTCGACCCGGCGTCGGTCGAGCTGGCCGAGCGGACGGCCCGGGACGTCGATGGCGTGCTCGGTGCCCGGGACGTGCGGATGCGCTGGATCGGGCACCACCTGCGGGCCGAGCTGGCCGTGACGGTGGCGGCGGACCTGACCGTCGAGGCCGCCCACGCGCTGGCCCACGAGGTCGAACACCGGCTGCTGCACACGATTCCGCGCCTGACGGCGGTGGTGATCCACACCGAGCCGGCCACCGGGGCCGAGCACGCGCACGAGACCGTCGCCCACCACCGCCGGCTGATCAGCTGACGGGCTGCTTCGCCGGTTCCGGCTTCGGGCTCAGCACCCCGGCGAACACCGCCGCCAGCACGCACAGCACCACCGGCACCCCGAACGTCACGTTCAACGGCATCCACCGCGTCAGCCCGCCGATCAGCGCCGGGCCGGCCAGCAGGCCGACGTACCCGAGCCCGACCACCCTGGCCATCAACGCGCCCGACGCCCGCGTGTCCAGGTTGCCCGCCGCCGTGAACAGCTGCGGGACGCCACCCGAGAGGCCCAGGCCGAACAGTGCCCAGCCCACCAGGGACACCGGTACCCATGGGGCCGCCGCGGCCGTCGTCAGGCCGACCGCCGCCATCGCCGCTCCGTACCGGACGATCGCCGCCGGCCCCGCCCAGGCCGCGACGCGGTCGGTCAGGAAGCGGCCGGTCGTCATCGCCACCGCGAACGCGCCGTACGCCAGCGCCGCCGTGGACGCCGAGGTGCCGAGCACCTTTTCCATGTGCAGCGCGGCCCAGTCGTTCGCGACGCCCTCCGAGAGCATCAGCGCGAGCGCCAGCAGGCCGAGCAGCCAGACCGTGCGGCCCGGCGTCCGACGCGGGACCTCCGGCTCGGCAGGGCCGGACGAGGCGGACGAGGCGGACGAGGCGGGGGCGGGCGCCTCGGCCGGCTCCATCAGGAACCGCGCCGACAGCACGGAAAGCAGCACGCACAGCAGGCCGGTGGCGGTGAGGGTGACGCCGGTGGGGACGCCCGCGCCGAGCGTCGCCGCGCCGATGACCGCGGCGATCGCGCCGCCGATCGACCACATCGCGTGGAAGGCCGCCATGATCGGGCGCGGGTAGGCCCGCTCGACGATGACCGCGTGGGAGTTCATCCCGACGTCGATCGCGCCGTTGCCGAAGCCGAAGAAGATCAGCGACAGGCCCAAGGCCCACCACGAGTTCGCGAACCCCGGCCCGCACACCGCGAGGCCGAGCAGGACCCCGGCGGCGGGCACGAGCCGCCGGTGCCCGAGCCGGTCGACGAGCGGGCCCGCCACCTGCATGCCGGCGAACGCGGCGCCGCCGAGCACCAGCAGCAGCGCGCCCAGCGTGCTGTGCGAGATGCCCGTCGCGCGCTCGATGTTCGGGATGTGCACCACCCACATGCCCATCGCGAACCCGTTGAGGCCGAAGAACATGAAGGTCGCGAACCGGGCGGCGCGCGGGCGGGGCGGGACGGTCATCGGCTCTCCAAAGGGACGGCGACGTGCACGAGCACGCCGCGCTCGGCCAGCGCGGCACGCTGGTCTGCGGGTGCTCCGGGGTCGGTGATCACGACGTCGGCGCGGTCGGCGGGACAGATGCAGGCGAGCGCGGCCCGGCCCCACTTGGCGCCGTCGGCGAGCACGATCGCCCGCCCCGCGACGTCGAGCGCGGCCTGCTTGACCTCGGCGTCGCCCAGGTCGAAGGCGGTGAGCCCGGAGTCGAGGCCGAACGCGCAGGGGCTGAGCACGGCGACGTCGAACCGCAGAGCCCGCAGCGACGCCAGCGTCAGCGGGCCCACCAGGGCCTGCTCCCCCGGCCGCGGTTCGCCGCCGGGCAGCAGCAGCCGGACGTCCGGGTCGTCGGCCAGCTCACGGACCGCGTGCAGGGACAGCGGCATCACGGTGATCGGGCGCCCGCGCAGCAGCCGCGCCAGCTCCAGCGCCGTCGTGCCGCTGTCGAGGACGACCGTCTCGCCGTCGCGGATCAGCTCCGCCGCCGCGGCGGCGATGGCCCGCTTCGCCGCGATCGCGGCCGTCGCGCGGGCCGCGAACGGGGGTTCGACCCCCGTTCGCGCCGCCGGGACCGCGCCGCCGTGCACCCGGCGCAGCACGCCCCGGGACGCCAGGTGGTCGAGGTCGCGGCGGACGGTCATCTCCGACGCGCCGGTCGCCGCGGCCAGCTCGGCGACGCCCACCTGGTCGGTGTCCCGCAGCCGCTCCACGATCACCCGTTGCCGTTCCGCGCTCTTCACGCCGTGATGCTCGCAAGCCGCCCGCGTTCGCACAACCGGTTTGTTCATTCGCTCACGCCGCTTGTGCGAACGATCGCTGCGGCATGATGGTCCCGTGCACGCCGCCGAGACCACCGCGACCCCGTGACCGGGGGCTACCTGAAGGGCCGGATCCGCCGTGAAGACATCATCACGGCGGCGGCCGCGGCGTACGGCGAACTCGGCTACCACGGCTCGTCGCTGCGCGAGATCGCCAAGCGCGTCGGGATTTCCCACGCCGGCCTCCTCTACTACTTCCCCACGAAGGAAGCCCTGCTCGCCGCCGTGCTCGAACGCCGCGACGCCGAGGACTCCGAGCGCGAGCAGCTGACCGTGCCGCCCGGGCTGGCGGTCCTGCGCCACTTCGTCGCGCTCGCCGAGCACAACGTCCGCCACCCCGGGATCGTCGACCTCTACTCCCGGCTCGCCGCCGAAGCGGTCGCCGCCGACCACCCGGCGCACGCGTACTTCGTGCGCCACTACCGGGCCGCGCGCGACGGCGTGCACGAGTCGTTCGAAGCCCTCGCGGCCCGCGGCGAACTGCGGGAGGGCGTCGAGCCCGCGATGGCGGCGCTGACGTTCATCGCGCTGATGGACGGCCTGCAGGTGCAGTGGCTGACCGTGCCCGGCGACGTCGATCTGGTCGGCTCGCTGCGCTTCTACCTGCAGAACCTGCTCACCGTCCCGCTCTAAAGGGTCTTCGCGTACGGGTCCCACCCCGCCGGCAGCAACGGCGGGACGTCGACGGTGCTCGCGACCTCCACGCTCTGCCCGCGCGTCATGGATTCGTCGATGGCCAGCATCGCGTCGAGCACGTGGTAGGCCAGCTCGCCGGACGCGCGTTCCGGCACACCGGCCCGGATCGCCCGGGCCAGCTCCAGCGCGCCGGTGCCGCGCGAAGCCGCGTGTCCTTGCGGCGCCAGCTCTTCCGGCTCGTCGAGGTCGAGCAAGTGCAGCCGGGTCGGCTCGTCGAACCGGTTGGGGTCCGGCAGCACGGCGGCGCCGAGCGTGCCGGTCAGCTCGAGCAGCGCGGGCCGCTTGAGCGCCGAGTCGAAGCTCAGGACCAGCTGCGCCGAGGCGCGTTCGAATTCCACGAGCGCGGTGACCGTCGTCGTCACCGACACCGGGAACTCCGTGCCCGCCCGCGGCCCGGTCCCGACGACCCGGGTGTCGCGGGCCCGCCCACCGGCCCCGGTGACACGCCGGATCGGGCCGAGCAGGTGCACCAGTGCCGTCAGGTAGTACGGGCCCATGTCGAGCAGCGGCCCGCCGCCGGGCTGGAAGTAGAACTCCGGCGCCGGGTGCCACCGCTCCGGCCCCGGCACCTGGAACAGCGCCAGCGCGGTCAGAGGGCGGCCGATCCGGCCCGCGTCGACGGCCTGCCGCGCGGTCTGCAGCGCGGCGCCGAGCACGGTGTCGGGCGCGCTCGCCAAGCGCAGGTCCTTCCCGCGGGCGCGGTCGAGGAGCTTGCGGCCGGTCTCGCGGTCGAGCGCGAGGGGCTTCTCCGTCCACACGTGCTTGCCCGCTTCGAGCGCGGCGAGCCCGACCTCCGCGTGCGCGGCCGGGACGGTCAGGTTGACGACCAGCTCGACGTCCGGGTCGGTCAGCAGCTCGGCCACGGTGCCCGAACGCGGCACGCCGTGCTCGGCCGCGCGGGCCGCCGCGCGCCCGGTGTCGAGGTCGGCGACCCGCACCACGCGGACGTCCGGGAAGGCGGTGAGGTTCTCGAGGTAGGTGCCGCTGATGACGCCGGTGCCGATGATGCCGACGCCGACCGGGCCGCCGGTCACCGGTCCGCGCCGGTCAGGAAGGCGTGAGTGGCGGCGATGGCCTCGAAGAGGTCGCCGTCAAAGGCGTCGAACTCGACCACGCGCAGCGCGTCCGGCGCGGCGGCGAGCACCTCGGCCACCGGCACCCGGCCCTGACCGGCCGGGACCTGGCCGGTGGCGTCGGTGGCGAGCCCGCCGTCCTTGACGTGGATGGCCCGCACCCGGTCGCCGAGCCGCCGCAGCAGGGCGGGCGCGTCCTCGCCGCCCGCGGTGGCCCAGTACGTGTCGACTTCCAGGGCGACCGCCGGGTCGAGCTGCTCGGCGAACACCTCGAAGGCGCTGCGGCCGTCGATCCGGGACTGCAGTTCCCACCAGTGGTTGTGGTAGCCGACACGGACGCCGTGCTCGGCCGCGAGCTTCGCGGCGGCGTTCAGCCCGTCCGCGGTGGCCGCTATGTCGGCCGGCTGCTGCCACCGCTCGGGCGGCACGTACGGGTCGATCACCAGGCCGATGCCCAGCTCGGCCGCGGCCGCGAACACGGCGTGCCGGTCGGCGCCCAGCAGCTGCGCGTGCGCGGTCGGGGCGGTCAGGCCGTTGGCGGGCAGCCCGGCCCGTAGTGCTTCGGCGTTTTCGAGGACGCCGTACGGCTCGACCTGCGTGAAGCCGATCGCGGCGAGCCGCCGCAGGGTGTCGGCGGGATCGGCCGCGAAGGCGTCGCGGACCGAATACAGCTGCACGGAAGGCACGCTCATCACCGGCTCCTCCACTTCCCCGTGGCGGCCGTCCGCCGCGACTCCTCAATTTCTACCATCTGGTCAAAATTGTGACCAGGGATTTCTTCGGACTCGGGGTGCCCGGGTTCACCCGAACGGGGTTTTGGTTACCGCCTGATGGGGCAGTAACGCCAAGAGCAGGAAGCCAGGCCGATCCGGGAGGTGCCGGCAGTGGACAGGGCAGGGAACGAAAGGGACACGGGGGCCGCCGCCGGGCACCCGGCTTCCCGGCGCGACCTGACGGACCTGTCCGAGGCCGCGCGCGACCTCGACCGGCGGATCGAGCAGCACCTCGAGCGGCTGCGCCGCGAACGCGACCGGCGCGCCGCCGACATCCCCGGCCAGCGGCTCCGCCCCGGCGGCTGAAGCCCCCGCAGCTGCCCGAGTCCACCTCCGCTTCACCGCGCGGACGCGACCTACTACTCTGGGTGGCCCAACGCCGCCCGCCGAAGTCCTGCGAGGTCGCCATGTCCGGCACGCCGTCCGCGCCGTCCCCGAGCCAGACGCCGGTGGGGGTCGACCCCGCCCGGCCGAGCATCGCGCGGATCTACGACGGGTTCCTCGGCGGCCACAACTTCTACGAAGTCGACCGCGTGGTGATGGACAAGATCCGCACCGCCGTCCCGGAAGCGGTGGACATCGCCCGCGGCAACCGCGGGTTCCACAACCGCGCGCTGCGGATGCTGGCCAACCAGACCGGAATCCACCAGTACCTCGACTGCGGGTCCGGGCTGCCGACGGCCGAGAACACCCACCAGATCGTGCAGCGCATCGACAAGGACAACACGGTCGTCTACATCGACAACGACCCGGTGGTCCTCGCCCACGGGCGCGCGCTGCTCGTCGAGAACGACTTCACGCACATGGTCGAGGCGGACATCTTCAAGCCGCAGGACGTCCTGGGCCACCGGGATGTCCTGGCGCACGTCGACTTCTCCGAGCCGGTCGCGCTGCTGCAGGTGGGCACGATGCACCACTTCGAGGGCGACGGCGTCGTCGACCTCATGCGCGAGTACATCGACGCGCTGCCGTCGGGCTCGTACGTGGTGCTGTCGCACTTCTTCGACCCCGAAGTGCCGGAGCTGACCGCGATCGCCAAGCGCATCGAGCAGATCCTGGTCTCCGGCCCGCTCGGCGCCGGCCGCTTCCGCACCCGCGCGGAGATCGAAGCCATGATGGCCGGCCTGGAACTGGTCCAGCCGAACGCGACGTCCGGCCCGGGCATGGCGGTCTGCGACGAGTGGTGGCCGGACGGCCCCCGGCTCACGCCGCTCAGCGACTCGGCCAAGTGCGTCGCCGGGATCGTCGGCTACAAGCCCTAGCGCCTCACCCTTCCGGTTCTTCGGTCGCTTCCTCGGCCGGCGACGCGCCGTCGCGCAGCCACTTCAGCTTGACCTCGAACTGGCCCTGCAGCCCGGTGCGCGCGATCACGGCCCCCGCCTGGGCGTCGAGCTTGACGCCGAACTTGAGCTCGACCTCGTCCGGGCCGAGGTCACGGAACTGGGCCAGCGCGGCGGACGCGGCCGCGCGGACCTCGCTCAGGGCGTGCTCGAAGGTCGTGGTCGCCTTGCGGAGCACCCCCGAAGGCACCGACGCCTGTTCCAGGCCCGGTTCCCCTTCGACCTCGACGACCACCGAACCGCCGTCGGCCAGCGGGAAACGCACGAACTCCTGCACCGGATCTCCTTTCACACGGGTTCAGCACGGCAGGGTGAGCCACTGGTCCGGCTCGATGCCCCGGCGCACCGCCTCCAGCTCCCCGAGCAGGGTGTCCAGCCGGTCGGGGTGGGCCAGGTACTCCAGCACCGCCTGGTAGAACGCACTGGTCATCGCCGAGGGCATCAGGTCCGACGCGTCGAAGCAGAGGCCGGTGCCGTCGGCCAGGGTCGTCGCGATCCGCCGGGTCACGTCGCTGCCGTAGACGCCTTGGCGGACGAGACGCTGGTGCACCGAGAACGTCGTCCCGCCGGACGGCCAGATCCGCTGCCCCCGCTCCCCGGCCAGGTAGACCATGAGCCGGCGCGCGGCCGGGGTGTCGTGGAACATCCCGGCGAGGTCGGCCGCCACCTCCGACCGCGCGGTTTTCCCGGTGCCCGGGAACGGGAAGAACCGGAAGTCCCGGTCGGGCACGGGCGGGCCGGCCGGCCGCGGGACCGCCAGGTAGCCGCCGATCGCGAACGAGCCGAGGTGCTCCAGCAGGCAGCGGGGCGGATCGGCGAACAGGCCCCGGCCGGCGTCGGCGAACGAGGTGAGCAGGGCCGCGGTGCTGCCACCGCGGACCGCGCCCGGCGCCAGGACCAGCGTGCCCCACCGCTGCCACGCGTCGCGCACGATCTCGTCGGTCCAGGCCAGCTCGCCGGCCGCCCACTTGGCGTACTTGTCCGGAGCCAGGTGCAGCAGGATGTCCTCGAGCCAGTCGGTGCCCGGGAACCCCGAGTTCGGCGGCGCCCCCATGCCGAGGCACCACGGCTGCTGCCCGGCGGCGGAAAGCCGCCGGGAGGTCGCCACGAGCGCGTCCCAGGTGTCCGGCGGGTCCTCCCGGAACCTGTCCGGGTCGTACCAGACGATGCTCTTCAGGTCCGCCTTCACCACGACCGTGTACATCGTGTTCCCGCCGAGCTGCTGCAATTTCCGCCACGGCGAGCTGTACGCGGCGGTCGCGTCCGCGTCGAGGACGCCGTCGAGGGGTTTCAGCTGCCCGGAATGCGCGTAACCGGCCAGCTCGGCCGGGTTGGACAGCACCGCCACGTCGGGCGGGGTGCCCTGCTGCAGGTCCCCGCGCAGCACCTGGTTCTGCGCGCGGGTGCCCTGGTAGCGCGTCTGAATCCCGGTTTCGCGGGTGAACCCGTCGAGGACCCGCAGGAACGCCGTCTGCTCGTCGCCGGTCCACGACCCCAGCACGGTCAGCGGCTCCGCGCCGGTCCCGGCGGCACACCCGGAGATCAGGAGCACGAGGGCCAGTACCGAACCGGCGCAGCGCCTCATCACGGCTCTCTCCTCCCGCGGAACCGGTATTCGTCGACCCGGGGTTGCAGGCCGCCCACCGACAGGACGCCGATTCCGGCGGCCAGCAGCGGAATCCCGTAGCCGAGCACCCCGGTCCAGCCCGGTTCGGTGAGTCCCGGGCCCAGCAGCGCCGCTTCGTCGACGGCGCCCGGCGGCGCGTCCGGGACGGCGGGCGGGACGGGTGTCCCGGCGGCGAACGCGGTCACCGTGTCACCGCACGCGGCCACTCCCTCGATCCCGCACTGGGCGGTCAGCACGTGGGCGAGGGTCCACCGGGCGTGGCCGGCGGCAGCCGAGGTGGCCGCGGACCGCGCGTCGACGGTCTGCTCCAGCGCGGCGCCGCCGTCCCGGGCGTCGGATTGGATGCCGAGCAGCAGCGCCGTTCCCGCGCCCAGCAGCACGCACGCCACCGTGGCGGCCAGCAGCGCGGTGTTCACCGTGCGCCGGAACCGCCGGGCGAGGAACCGCTGCGCCCAGACGAGCGCGGCGAGCAGCAGGACCAGCGGCACCGCCCACAGCGCCGTGATCGCGGGACCCAGCCAGTTCGCCCCGAGCTGCCGGTCGAGGGCGGCGCGCTGGGCGGCCTCGAGCGCGTCGAGGCGGGCGAGGATCCCGTTCGACGGCGCGGTCAGCAGGTCCGACGCGGACTGCAGGTTGCTCGCGGCGAGCGGGCCGCCCGAGTCCTCCCGGAAGTGGGCGTCGGCGCGCCCGATGAAGCCGTTGTACGACGGCAGCAGCCCTTCGATCAACAGCAGCGTCTGGCTGCCCGCCTCGCCCGCCGCGTTGTGCTCGGCGACCTGGGCCAGCTGCTGGCTCGTCCGGGCGATTTCGTCCTCGTACTGCTCGCTGGGGCCGGTCAGGCGCGCTTGCCGGGCCTCGAACGCGGTCACCGCGGCGCGGTGCGCGGCCACGATCGCCTCCTTGGCCAGCGACACCTCGAGCACCGCGGGCGCGGTCCGCTCCCGCACCTCGGCGATGCTGGCCCGCACGCCGAGGAACGTCGCCAGTGCCGTCCCCAGCACCAGCACGCTGCCGGCCACGAGCCCGAGCCGCAGCCACCACAGGGTCTGCCGGGTGGTGCTGGTCGCGGTCACGACGGCGTTCCCGCCTCGAACGGCGCCTCGCCGCAGTGCCCGCACCGCTTCGCCGTCGGCCGCGCTTTATGTCCACAGTGGACGCACTCGCGCGGTGGGCCGCCGGGTTCGAGCGGGGCGGCGACAGCGGCGGGTTCCGCCGGACCGGCGAAGCTGGAGATGGTCGAACCGAGCACCAGGGAGAAGCCGTCCCGGG
The DNA here is from genome assembly GCF_042881395.1 of Amycolatopsis sp. NPDC058278. Classification (NCBI taxonomy): domain Bacteria; kingdom Bacillati; phylum Actinomycetota; class Actinomycetes; order Pseudonocardiales; family Pseudonocardiaceae; genus Amycolatopsis; species Amycolatopsis sp. NPDC058278. The sequence continues at coordinate 12,994 of NZ_JBHVXZ010000042.1, forward strand.
GGCGGACGCTGTCCTTGATCGCGACCGTGCCGTCGTCGTGCACGTCGATCAGCCGGCCGAGGCGCTTGAGGATCTCCGCGTTGCCCAGCCCGGTCGCCAGCCGGACCGCGGTGCCCCATTCGCGCGCCGCCGCCACCCGGTCGTCGCGCTGGAAGGCGTCCCAGCCGGCCCGGACCGCGCGGCCCAGTTCGGCCTGCCCGGTGACGCGGGCGACGTTGTCGTCCGGCACGCTGGAGAGCGCCAGGTCGTCGGTCAGGTAGCCGACGACGGCCTGCTGTTCGCCGACCGGTTCGTCGGCCCCCGCGAAGAGCGTGACGGTGCCCAGCAACCGGTTCTCGTACCGCGTCAGCTCCCCCGCTTCGACGTCGAGGCAGAGGTGGTACTCGCGCAGCTCGTCGCCCCACGCCCCGGTGGGCAGCTCGAGCACGCGGCCTTCGGCACGGACCTGCGAGGTGAGTTCGACCTCGGTCGGGAAGACCTGCTTGACGAACCGCAGCCGGCTGTAGGGCATCGTGGTCACCCGCAGCCGCAGGTCCGGCACGGTCCGGCCCATCGCCCGCTCGACCAGGCGCCGGAAGTCCCCGGCGAGCTCCGCGTCCTCCAGGACGGCGTCCGCGCTGCCGCGCAGGGCAGCCGCGATCCGCTGCAGGTCCCGCGGATCCCAGTCGTCGCCGATTCCCCGCGCGTCGCAGGCGAACCGGCCCCGGCAGCGGTCGAGCGCGGCGTCCAGCGCCCCCCGGTGGTCGGACTCGTTCTTGCCGTCGGTGAGCAGCACCGCGTGCCGGATGACGGCCGGGGTCGTCTCGAACAGGTCCCGGGCCAGGTCCAGCCACGTGCTCATCGCCGTGCCGCCCCCGGCGATCAGCCCGGCGGCCGCGGCCTTGGCCTCGTGGCGGGTCCGCTCGCCGGCCACCGCCAGCGGCGGCTCGGCCGGGTACACGAGCCGGGCCCGGCTGGTGCATTCGACCACGCCGAACAGCACGCCGTCCCGCAGCGAGGCGATGGCCGCCCGGCAGGCGTGCCGGGCGGCTTCGATCTTCGTCGGCGGCCAGTCCATCGAGCTGGAGCAGTCCACCAGCAGCAGCTCGGCGGTCGGCGGCAGCCCGGCCGCCGGCACCCCGGCGTCGCCCACCCGCACGGTGAGCACGACGTCCATCCGGTCGTCCGAGGGCGCCAGGTACTTGTTCTGGTCGAGCTGCAGGGTGAACAACGGGCGGTCCCGGTCGGGCATCCGATCACCTTCTCGTCTTCGGCCGGACGGAGTTCGCGAGGTCGACCAGCACGCCGTGGGAGTTCCGGTCGGGCGCCCGCTCGGCGAGCCGGCGCAGGGACACCTCCAGCAGCGACCGCAGGCCGCGTTCGGTGACGCGCTCGCCGAGGAGCGCGCCGCCGTCCCAGTCTTCGAGGCCGCGGAACCCGGCCAGTACGGGCAGGCCGGCGAGCGCGGCCTCGCGGACCAGCGCCTCGAGCCGGTCCTGGGCCTCCCGGTCGAGGTAGAGCTCGGGCAGCCGGCGCGCCGCGTCGGCGAAGTCGTCGCGGCCGGGCGGCCCGGACGGCAGGCGCCCGGCCCGGATCCGCACGGCGGCGATCCGCGCGGCGTCGTAATGGCGCGAGATCGGCGGCACGGCGTCGAGCAGGGCGACCGCGGCGTCGCGGCCGTGGGCCCGCAGGTAGCAGCGGGCCAGGCCGAACGCGGCGCTGACCTGGCCGTGGTCGCGGTGCCACACCGAGCGGTAGCAGCGTTCGGCCTGCTCGGTTCCCCCGCGCAGTTCGGCGCAGAACCCGAGCGCCAGCTTCGGCGCGATCTCGCCGGGCCAGCTGCGGTGCACCCGGTCGAACGCGGCCGCCGCCTGCTCGGCGTCGTCGCGGGCCAGCGCCAGCAGCCCGTGGTGCCAGGCCGCCCGCCAGTCCCGCGCGGCCTCGGTCCCGAGCTGCTCTTCGGCGTCCGCCAGGGCCGCGGCGGCGGCACCGGAGTCCCCCACCGCGACCAGCACCCGCGTCCGGGCGAAGGCGATCTCGACCGAGCGCTTGCCGAACATCCCGAGCTTGTCCAGCCAGCGGTGCGGTCCGGGCGCCCCCGCGGCGGCGATGAACTCCGCCGCGGGATCGTCGGAGGCCACCCGCGGGATCGGCAGCCGTCCCGCACCGTCGGCGGCGCGCGGCAGGCCGAGGTCCAACCGGCCGGCGCGTTCGCCGTCGACCCAGTGCTCCAGGCCGGGCACGGCGCCGAGGCCGTCGTCGAGCAGTTCCGCGGTGTCCTCGAACAGCGCCGACGGCACCGGCCGCGGCCGTTCGTCGCGCAGGGAAAGGATTTCCCGGCGCACGCCGTCGAGCTGCTCCGCCATTTCGGACGCGGTGGCGAACCGTCGCTCGAACGGCGCGACCGCGCGCTCGAGGACCCGGCTCAGGGAGCCGACGCCATCCTGCTCGGTCTCTTCGCCCGCGGCTCCGAGCAGCACCTGCAGCGTCCGGCCCACGGTGTACAGGTCCGAACGCACGGTCAGGCCGTACCGGGCGAGCTCGTACGGCGGCGCCTGGAACCCTTTGGTGCCGACAGCCGGGCTCGCCGGGTCTTCGATCGAGCGGGCCGCACCGAGGTCGATGACCTTGACCCGCCTGTCGCCGTGGATCACGTTCTCCGGCTTCATGTCGCAGTAGAGCAGGCCTTCGCCGTGGAGGTAGTCCAGTGCGCCGAGGATCGCGCGGCCGTAGACGATCACGTGCTCCGCCCGCAGGAGCGGTCCCTGCTTCAGGAGGTCCCGCAGCGACCGGCCGCCGACGTACTCCATCACCAGGTAGGTGTCCGGCTCGCCACCGCCGGGCGGCGGGTGCTCGACGAAGTCGCTGATGCGCACGATGTTCGGGTGGTCGAGCCGGACCAGCACATCACGCTCGACCCGCGCCATGGCCCTCAGCGTGGCGTTGCCGCTGTTGATCACGCCCTTGAGGGCGACGTGCTGGCCGGCGAGCGCGATGTCGGTGGCCAGGTACACCCAGCCGAGCCCGCCCCGGGCGAAGCAGCCGATGACGTCGTAGCGGTCGCCGACCCGGTCGCCGCGCTTCAGCTTGGGCAGGAAGGAAAAGCGCTTGCCGCACTTTTCGCAGTAGCCCTCGGCGAACGCCGGTTCGCCGGCGTAGGCGCGGCCGACGGGTTCCCCGCAGTAGCCGCAGAACCGGTGCTGCTCGGGGTAGTCCGGGTCGGCGAGGACGAGCTCTTCCGGGTCCGGCACCTCGATCGGGGGCAGCAAGTGGAAATCCGCGTCGCCGGTCCGGGTCTCGGAACCGCGCTGTGTGCTCTCCGTTTCCGGGGCCGGCTCGGCCGGACGCTCCGCCGGCTCCCGGCGACGGCCGCAGACTTCGCAGTAGCCGTGCGCCGGGACCGGCTGCCCGTGGCACCGCACCGGTTCCGCCATCACACCCCCTCCAGCCTGCGGCGGACCGCGCGCACGTACCGCTCGACCAGCTCGGCCGCGGCCTCCGGATCGTCCGGCCACGTGGCCAGCATCGCCATGGCCTCGCGGTACAGCTCGCCCAGCTCCTCGTCCTCCATCAAGCCCGCGTCGGTCGCCTTCGCGTTGTAAGCGCGCAGCCGTCCGCGCAGTTCCTCGTACCGGGCGGCTCCCGCGGCGAGCTCGGCGTGCAGCCGGACGAGTTTCCACCGGGCCGCTTCCGCATCACGTTCGGCCTTCGCCAGGGCGAGCCGCGCGCGGCCCGGTTCGATCCGCTCGTCGGCCGAGCGCAGCACAGCCAGCCGCAAGCTCAGGTCCACGGACGCGCCGGGGACCGCCGCGCGCGAGCCGATCCGGGCGGCTTGCTCCTGGATGCGTTCCTCTTCGTGCTCCACCATGTCGACCAGCAGTGCCAGCCGCTCCAGACGGCGCGCGTTCCGCTCTTTCTCCCAGCGGCGGGCCAGGTGCGCGCCGGGCGAGTCCGGTCCGCTGAACTGGACCAGCACAGTGGCTCCCTGGTCCGTCAGCCGCTTCACCACTTCCGTGAGCACCTTCTCCGGGGCGCGCGAAGCTTCCACACCGGTCATCGCGATCGCGACGTTCCCGGGGTTGGTTTCCAGCACCGTGGGGGCCAGCTCACTGCTGATGCGCTTGCTGACGTGCTCGGCCACCTCGCCGGCGGTCTTGTCGGTCGCGTCCACGATCGTGGGGGCCCGCTCGTCGAGGACCCGGTTCGTCCCCGGCGAGCGGGACACCCGGTGCGCGCGCCGCATCTCCGTCTCGAAACCTTCTTGCACAGCCGAATCACGATCGCCGATGACCACGATCAGCACCCCGGGCAACGACGGCGGTGGGCCCACCCACCGGTCGACCTCCGGGACGTGCCGGACGATCTTCTCCACCGGGATCAGGTAGGCGAGCCCGGCTTGCTCGTCGGTGTACTCGGTGACCACCATGCCGAGGACCGCACCGGTTGCCTTGTCGATCACGCCCGCGCCGCTGAAGCCGCGACGGACCCGCTCCCCGGGCAGCGGGGAGTTGAGCTGGATCCACTCGCCGACCGGCCCGGCCAGCTTGGCGTCGTTCACCCAGACGCCGTAGCGGTGCGGGCGCGGAAAGCCGTAGGTGTGGACCACCCGGTCACGCACGGCGCCGAGGCGCACCAGCGGGGCGCCGGGCACGTGGGGGAACCGTTCGGCGAGGTCCAGCAGTGCGATGTCGCCCCGGCTGTCCTCCGACGGTGGCACCCAGCAGCCGGGCCGCACGGTGGCGAGCGTTTCGGGCATGCTGTCCAAGCCGACGAACCGCACGAGCACCGGCGACCCCGAAAGCGCTTCCTCCCCGGCGGCCTGCACGACGTGCGCGCAGGTGAGCACCGTGGATTCGCCCAGCAGCATCCCGGCACCCAGTGCCCGGCCCGACGAGTCCAGCAGGCAGACCCGCCACGGTTCCGAATCCCCCGTGTGCCCAGCGGTAAAACCGTTGTGCTCCCTCACCGGAAGCGACCTTACGACCCCGCACCGCCCCGCCGGGGCGGGTTCGCCCGCTTACCCCTGCAGATCACCCGATCGGCCGCTCAACTCCGTGCCACCGTGGGGAACTCACGAACCGCGACGGCGTCCGGTGGCCAGTGTCCGACGGCGCCGGGTCAGGCGATCGTCCGCAGCCGGCGGAGGGCGAAGAACACCAGCGCCGCCGTCAGGAGCACGAAGATCCCGGTCTCGATGCCCTGGAAGAGCCAGAACCGGTCCCCCGGCTGGTACTGCAGCCAGTTGACCGCGCCGGGGCCGGCCTCGGTGGCGGTGCAGCCGCCATCGCCGGGCGGGCACGGGCCGATCTGGGCGTTCGGCAGGACCAGCTCCCCGGCCGCGTTGCGGACACCGACGTCCATCACCCAGTTCCCGGACGCCGGATTCGGTGTCTGCCCGCCGGCCGGGGTGAACGTGAGACTCTGCGCCGGCAGGTACCGCGGCCGGGCGAGGACCTCGATCGCGACGCGGACCGCCGCGAACCCGACGAGGGCGATCCCCATGGCGGGCAGGACCTTCCGCAAGTACGTCCCGGCGAAGACACCCAGCGCCAGCGCGAACAGCGTGTACGCGACCGGGACGATCCCCTGCACGTCGAACGAAAGGTAGGTCAGCCGGCCGGTGCTCGCGCTCACCAGTGGCTGGAACCACCACGACACGCCCAGCGCGTACCCCACCGCCAGCACCGTGGTCATCGCGCCGATCAGGCCGAACTTGGCCAGCGCCCACTGCAGGCGGGTCACCCCCTGCGTCCACACGAGACGGTGGGTGCCCTGCTCGACCTCACGAGCGACCAGCGGCGCGCCGAAGAACACGCCGACCAGCACGGGCAGGACGACGAACAGGACGGCGATGAACACCATGCCGCCGAACTCCTGCTGGAACTGGTGGCCGAGGCTTTCGCACCGCGACGTCGCTTCGGTCTGCGTGATCAGCGACGCGCTGCCGAGCGCGGACCGGCAGGCGCCCAGGCCGAGGCTGTCATACTTCGCGTGCATCGCCAGGCCTGTGGGGACCATCAGCGCGGCGAGCGCGGCCAGTGCGCCGAGGGTGAACAGCGCCTGCTTGCGGTGCTGCCGCCAGATCAGCCAGATCATGCCGGCACCTCCCACGCGGAGGCCGGGACGCGTGGCCCGGTTTCGGCGAGGTGAGCCAGCACCACGTCTTCCAGGGTCACTTCATGCTCCGTCCACAGTGGATCTATCGGGCCGTCGCCGCGGCGGACCAGCAGCGTCGACTGGCGTTCGGTGTGGCTCGCGCGGACCACCTCCGCCACCCCGGCGATGGATTCGCTGCCGGCCCGCGGCCCGGTGAGCGTGCAGAACGTGGTGAGCAGCTCGTCGACCGGCCCCGCCAGCCGGACGTGGGACCGCTGCAGGACGATGAGGTGGTCGCAGGTGCGTTCGAGGTCGGCGAGCAGGTGCGACGACAGCAGCACGGTCGTCTCGCTCTCGGCCACCGCACCCATCAGCGTCTGCATGAACTCGCGGCGCGCGAGCGGGTCGAGGCTCGCGATGGGTTCGTCGAGCAGCAGCAGCCGCGGTCGCTTCGCCAGGGCCAGCGCCAGGGCGACCTGGGCGCGCTGGCCACCGGACAGCTTCCCCACCGGCTTGTCCGGTGGGATGCCGAGCATGGCGAGCCGGTCACGCGCCAGCGCGGTGTCCCAGCGGCGGCGGTTGAGCTTCCCGCCCATGGTGATCAGCTCCGCCGCGGTGAAATCGCGGTAGAGCGGGGTGTCCTGCGCGACGAACCCGATGTCCGGCAGTGCCGACCGCGGCTCACGCCCGAAGACGCGCACCTCGCCCGCGTCGGCTTTCAGCAGGCCGACGACCAGGTGCAGCAGCGTCGTCTTGCCCGCGCCGTTCGGGCCGACCAGCGCGGCGATCCGCCCCGCGGGCACCTCCAGCTCGCAGCCCTGCAGCGCCCAGGTGCGCCCGTAGCGCTTGCCCAGCGCCCTGGCTTCCACCGCCGGTTCCATTCCGGACTCCCTACGACAGGTCGTGCGGCACCCGGGTGCCGCGGATCGTGGTTTCGATGAGGGCGGCGATGTCGTCGGGCGACATGCCCGCGGTTTCGGCCCGCTCCAGCCAGGCCACCAGTTCGTCGCGCAGCTGCGCCTGGTGGTCCAGCGAGGGCCCGGCCAAGGTGCCGGTGACGAAGGTGCCGACCCCCGGGCGGCCTTCGGCGAGCCCTTCCAGCACCAGCTCGCGGTAGGCCTTGAGCACGGTGTTCGGGTTGATCGCCAGCGTCTCGGCCACGTCCCGCACCTTCGGCAGCTGGTCGCCGGGCCGCAGCAGGCCGACGCGCAACGCCTGCTTCACCTGGACGACGAGCTGCATGTACGTGGCAACCCGGGAACGGCCGTCGAGGACGAACTCGATCACCCTGCCCACCCTCCTATTGTCTTACGACATTAAGACAACACCTGACGGCGCACGCCTGTCAAGGCATAGTCTCGATCGACGAACACACACCGGCACCGGGAGGCAGGCATGTCGTTGTTGGACGGGCTGAGCAAGGCGATCGCGGGCGGGGCGATCGAGATCGTCGACCTCACCGCTCCCCTGAGCTCGAGCACGCCGATCCTGCAGCTGCCCGAGCCGTTCGCCAACACGATCCCGTTCCGGCTCGAGGAGATCAGCCGCTACGACGACCGCGGCCCGCGGTGGTACTGGAACGACATCCACACCGGCGAGCACACCGGCACCCACCTCGACGTCCCGGTGCACTGGGTGTCCGGAAAGGACGGTCACGACGTTTCGCAGGTCCCGCTGAAGACACTGGTGGCGCCCGCGGTCGTGCTCGACTTCTCCGCCCGGGCGGCCGAGGACCCGGACTTCCTGCTCTCGATCGACGACGTCCGGGCCTGGACGGCGGAGCACGGGCCGCTGCCCGACGGCGGCTGGCTGCTCTACCGCACCGGCTGGGATGCACGCAGCGGCGACCAGCAGGAGTTCCTCAACGCCGACGAGGCCGGCTCGCACACCCCCGGCGTCTCGGCCGGCTGCGCCCGGTGGCTCGCCGAGGAAACGCCGATCACCGGGCTCGGCGTCGAAACGGTGGGCACCGACGCGGGACAGGCGCCCGGCCTCGAGCCGATGTTCCCCTGCCACGAGCTCCTGCTGGGCGCCGGGAAGCACGGCCTGACGCAGCTGCAGAACCTCGCGTCGCTGCCCCCGACCGGCGTGCTGCTGCTGGTCTCACCGCTGCCGATCGTCGGCGGCTCCGGCAGCCCCGCCCGGGTGCTGGCCCTGGTGGAGCGGTGAACGTCGCCGAACTCGTCGGCCGCACACTGGCCGGCCTCGGCGCCGGCACGGCGTTCGGCGTGGTGGGCAGCGGCAACTTCGAGGTGACCAACGCGCTGCGTGCGGGCGGCGTCCGGTTCGTCGCGGCCCGCCACGAGGGCGGCGCGGCGAGCATGGCCGACGCGTACGCCCGGATGAGCGGCCGGGTGTCGGTGCTGTCGCTGCACCAGGGCTGCGGCCTGACCAACGCCGTCACCGGGATCACCGAAGCGGCCAAGAGCCGGACGCCGATGCTGGTGCTCACGGCCGACTCGGCGGCCGCGTCGGTGCTGTCGAACTTCCGCATCGACCAGGACGGCCTGGCGACGGCGGTCGGTGCGGTGCCCGAGCGCGTGCACTCGGCCGCGACGGCGGTGGCCGATACCGTGCGGGCGTTCCGGACGGCGCGCCAGCAGCGCCGGACGGTGGTGCTGAACCTCCCGCTCGACGTCCAGGCCCAGCCGGCGCCGTCCCCGCCTCCGCTGCCGGACATCGCGGGGCCCGCTTCCGTGCGACCGGACACCGCCACGGTCGCGGCTTTGGCGAACCTCCTGGCCGCCGCCGAGCGGCCGGTGTTCATCGCCGGCCGCGGTGCCCGCGGCCACGGGGACGTGCTGCGCGAGCTCGCTTCACGGTGCGGCGCGCTGCTGGCGACGTCCGCTGTGGCGCACGGCCTGTTCCACGACGACCCGTTCGCACTGGGCATCTCGGGCGGTTTCGCGTCCCCCGCGGCGGCCGAGCTGATCGTGGGCGCCGACCTGGTCGTCGGCTGGGGCTGCGCGCTGAACATGTGGACGACCCGCCACGGCAGGCTGCTCAGCCCGCACGCGAAGCTGGCCCAGGTCGACGTCGAGCAGGCAGCGCTGGGCGCACACCGGCCGATCGACCTGGGCGTCGTCGGCGACGTCGCGGGCACCGCCCTCGACGTGCTCGCCTTGACGCAGGAGCAGCGGGGCTACCGCATCGACGAGGTGGCGGCCCGGATCGCGGCGGGCCGCTGGAACGAGGTCGAGCACGAAGACCTCTCCGGTGGCGGCCGGATCGACCCGCGGACGCTGAGCCGGCTCCTGGACGAGCTACTCCCGGCCGAGCGGATCGTCTCGATCGACTCGGGCAATTTCATGGGGTACCCGAGCGCGTACCTGTCGGTGCCCGACGAGCAGGGGTTCTGCTTCACCCAGGCGTTCCAGAGCATCGGCCTGGGCCTGGGCACGGCGATCGGAGCGGCCCTGGCCCGCCCGGACCGGCTGCCGGTGCTCGGCACGGGCGACGGCGGGTTCCACATGGCACTGTCCGAACTGGACACCGCGGTCCGCCTGGAACTGCCGCTGGTGGTGATCGTCTACAACGACGCGGCGTACGGCGCGGAGATCCACCACTTCGGCGACGCCGACATGACGACGGTCCGCTTCCCCGACTCCGACCTGGCGGCCATCGCCCGCGGCTTCGGCTGCACGGGCGTCACGGTGCGGTCGGCCGCCGACTTGCCGGCGGTGCGCGAGTGGCTGACGGCACCCCGGTCGGCCCCGTTGGTGATCGACGCCAAGATCGCCGACGACGGCGGATCGTGGTGGCTGGCGGAGGCGTTCCGCCACTAGACCGGCCTTGACACGGCCCCCGGCCGCCATGAATGCTGGCCGAATTGTCTTATAGACGTAAGACAGTGGGGAAACTACTCCGAGGAGCTCTCGTGCGACTCTTCTTGGCCTTGCTGGCGGCCGCCGTCCTGCTCGCCGCTCCGGCGGACGCGGGCCAGCAACGTCCCGACCCGGCGGCAGCGCTGCTGGCAGCGTTCGACAGCCACGCGATCGTGGCGAAGTCCAGCCCGGACGTGGGAACGTTCGTGTTCGACCTGATCCGCGACCCCCGGTTTCCGGCACGGGTGAACGACATAGTGGTGGAGTGCGGCAACGCGCGCCTCCAGCCGCTGCTGGACGCGTACACCGCCGGGGCGCAAGTCCCGGAGATCAGCAACGTCTGGCGCGACACAACGCAGCCGAGCTGCGGGTTCTCGACGTTCTACGAACAGCTTTTCGCTCTGGTCCGGCAGGTCAACACGACCCTGCCCGCCTCACGCAAGCTCCGCGTGCTGGCGGCCGATCCGCCGGTCGACTGGAGCCGCGTTCACACGCCGGCCGACCTGGAGCCGTTCCTGGACCGGGACGCCTCGATCGTGTCGGTGGTGAAGACGCAGGTGCTGCAGAGGAACCGCAAGGCGCTGATGTTGTTCGGCTTGGGCCACTTGACGCACGACGGAGGCAGCGGCGCGGTGGCCCAACTGGAACGCGAGCACCCCGGAGCGGCGTACGTGATCGCGGACCACCGCGGGTTCACGGCGGACAACGCCCGCCTCGAGCGCCGACTGGGCCCGTGGCCGGCATTGGTGCCGTTGCAGGGTTCGTGGCTGGGCGCCCTGGAGACGACGTATTTCCCGGTGAACCGCGAATATCCGCCGGCAACGCGCGGCTACCCAGGCGTGGACGCGTACCTGTACGAGGGCCCGGCGGATCTCTTGTTGCGCGAACCGTTGTCGGCCCGAGCGCTCCTGGACGCGGGGTACATGGCAGAGCTCCGCCGCCGGGCCACGGCGATCGAAGCACCACCGGACTCGATCGAGTGGCCGGAGACGTTCTTCGAGCGCGAACGAACATCGGGAGTCTTGCTGCGCGGCTGACTCGCCGCGGGCCGGGCCGCGGGTGTTCGGGCTCGCGTGGACTGCCGGAGACGTGCCCACGCTGCTCGATTTCCACCAGCAGCGCACCAAGTTCCGCCTCAGCAGACCGCATGCATGCGACCAGCTCACCGATGCGGTCGGCCAGAGCCACCGCATCGGAGGAGAGGCGAGCCACTACCCAGCCACCCGATGCGACACCCAAACATTGGCCTCGACATAGACCGCATAGTCATCCACAGTGGACACGAAGACCGGAGCAAGAGCCCCGGGAACCACAACCACCCCGTCACGATCAAAAGGCAGCCCGGTCCACCGCCGCCAAGCGGCCAACGGAGCCTGCACCGTCGCCGAACACGGAGCGACGCACTCGATGCGTCCGCCGGCACGGACATGCGTGCGCAACCACCGATCCACCGGCAACCCGTCCGGCCGAGTCGCAGAGGCGTACGACTCCATCGACACACCGGGAACCGAAGCCTTGTCCGGTGGCCGCACGGGAATGACCAGAGACGCCAGCCCCGCCGCGGCCACCGCTTCCCGCATCGCCGTCAGGACCACCGAAGACAGGCCACGCCCCTGGTGCGAAGGATGCACAGCGATCTCCAACGCACAAGCGGTATCCGGAACCACACCGTCAAGAGCGTCCTCGGCGGCCCAGACGGCCACCTCGTCCCAGCCGCGGGCCGGGAACGGCGAACGGCCGCGGAAAGGCACCATGATCCCCCGCGCCACCGGTGACCCGTCCTCGAGCAACGCCACCACCAGGTGCGGCCACCGCCGGGCCACCCGCCGGCCGCGCACCAGCAAGCTCGTCAGGCTGCCCTCCATGAACCGGGGCGACTCCGGCGGATAGGGAATGGCGTACACCGCGTCGGCCAGCTCCGGCCGCTGCGCCAGCGTCAAGATCTCCACGGCTACCGCGACCAGGATTCCAGCGCGATCAACGTCTTCGTCCCCGTCACCTGGTGGTGCCGGCGGATCTCGTCGATCGTCTTCTGCAGGTGGGCCATGTCGCGCACGCGCAGCCACACCAGCGCGTCCGGGTCACCGGCGATCGTGAAGACCGCCTGGGCCTCCGGCATCCGCGTGGTCGTCCGGAGGATCTCGGCCACCTTCGTGTTGCCCACGAACCGCAGCTCGGTGAACGCCTCGATCCCCCAGCCCAGTTTCGCGTGGTCGACCTGGACCGTGAACCCGGTGATCACCCCGCTTTCGCGCAGCCGGTCGATGCGGCGCTTGACCGCCGCCGTGGACAGCGTCACCCGGCCGGCGATGTCGGACAGCGTGCGGCGGGCGTCCTCGCGCAGCAGGCCGAGGATCTCGTGGTCGGTGGCGTCGAGCAGCTCTTCGGGCATGCGCCAGCCTAACCGCACGCAAAAATCGGCGTCAAACAGCGCTGACGTTGAAAGAACCTTGCGCGGAAGTCGCCAAAACGACACCGCCTGTTGCGTCACTGTGGCCCACGTCGCATCGTGCCGGAAACGAGGCGAAGGGAGCCGCGCGTGGAGACGTTCACGCTGGAGGATCGCTACCTGCGGGAGGCGGGAACCGTGCACCTGACCGGGGTGCAGGCCCTGGTGCGGCTGCTGTTCGACCGCGTCCGCCACGACCGCGCCCGCGGCGGCGACCCCGCCGTCTTCGTCTCGGGCTACGAGGGCTCGCCGCTGGCCGGCTACGACCTCGAACTCGGCCGCCGCGCGACGCTGCTGGAGAAGCACGACGTCGTGCACCGGCCCGGCCTCAACGAAGAGCTGGCCGCGACGTCGGTCATGGGCAGCCAGCTCGTCGCGGGTGCCGGCGGGCAGCGGGGCGTCGCCGGCTTCTGGTACGGCAAGGCCCCCGGTCTCGACCGCGCCAGCGACGCCCTCCGCCACGCCAACCTGGCCGGCACCGACCCGCGCGGCGGCGCGGTCGCGCTCGTCGGGGACGATCCCAACGCGAAGTCGTCCACCGTGCCCTGCGCGTCCGAGCTCGCCCTCGCCGACCTGGCCATCCCGGTGCTCTTCCCGGCCGACGCCCAGGACGTCCTCGACCTCGGCATGCACGCCGTCGAGCTGTCGCGGGCCAGCGGGCTGTGGACGTCGCTGAAGATCGTCGCCAACGTCGCCGACGCGTCCGGCACCGCCACCGTCGGTCCGGAGTGGAGTGCGCCGGGAATGGAGCGGGCATACCGGCACACGCCGACGTCACGACTGCTCGGCACCAGCCTCGCCGAACTGGAGCGCAGCCTCTTCACCGTCCGGCAGCCGCTCGCCCTCGACTACCTGCGCGCGAGCGGGATCAACCGGATCACCGCACGCGGGCCGGCCGACCGGATCGGCATCGTTTCCGCCGGCAAGTCCTACCTGGACCTCCGGCAGGCGCTGCGCACGCTCGGCCTGGACCGGGAAGACCACGGCATCCGCCTCCTCAAGCTCGGCGCGATCCACCCCCTCGAGCCTGCGATCGTCCGCGAGTTCGCCGACGGCCTCGACGAGATCATCGTCGTCGAGGAAAAGCGTGCCTTCGTCGAAACCGCGCTGAAAGAGATCCTGTACGGCGTTCCCCGCGCGCCGAGGATCGTCGGCAAGAAGGACCACGACGGCCGGACGCTGTTCACCGAACTGGGCGAGCTGGACCCGGACGGCATCGCCGCCGGCCTGGCCAGGATCCTGCCGGAGGGTATTCCCCCGGTCGAGGCCTACCGGGGGCGACGCCGTCGCGAGCGCATCGCCGTCCCGCTGCTCGCGCGCACGCCGTACTTCTGCTCGGGATGCCCGCACAACTCGTCGACGAAGGTCCCGGAAGGCACCCTCGTCGGCGGCGGCATCGGCTGCCACACCATGGCTCTGTTCATGGAGCCCGACCAGGTCGGCACCGTCCTGGGCGTGACGCAGATGGGCGGCGAAGGGACCCAGTGGATCGGCATGGCGCCGTTCGTCGAGGCCGACCACTTCGTCCAGAACATCGGCGACGGCACGTTCACCCACTCCGGCAGCCTCGCCGTGCGCGCGGCGGTCGCCGCCGGGGTGAACATCACCTACAAGCTGCTCTACAACTCCGCCGTCGCGATGACCGGCGGCCAGGACGCGGTCGGCGTCCTGCCGGTCGAAAAGGTCGCGGAACTCCTGCTCATCGAGGGCGCGAAGCGGGTGGTGATCACCAGCGACGCACCGGCGAAACACCGGAAGCCGCCGGCCGGCGTCGAGGTCCGCGACCGCAGCGAACTCCTGCGCACGCAGGTGGAACTGGCCGCGGTCAAGGGCGTCACCGTGCTGATCCACGAGCAGGAGTGCGCGGCCGAGAAGCGCCGGAAACGCCGCCGGGGCAAGCAAACCGCGCCCGCGACGCGCGTGGTGATCAACGAGCGCGTCTGCGAGGGCTGCGGCGACTGCGGCACCAAGTCGAACTGCCTGTCCGTGCAGCCGGTGGACACCGAATTCGGCCGCAAGACCGCGATCCACCAGTCGTCGTGCAACGTCGACTACTCCTGCCTGGCCGGGGACTGCCCGTCGTTCGTCACCGTGGTGCCGACCGGCCGGAAGCGGCACCGGAAGGCCGCCGACCTGGCCGCCGACGCCGTCCCCGCGCCGGAGACCCCGGCGAAGGACTTCACCGTCCGGATCACCGGCATCGGCGGTACCGGCGTGGTCACCGTGACGCAGATCCTCGCCACCGCCGCGGTGCTCGACGGCCGGCACGTCCGCACGCTCGACCAGACCGGGCTCGCGCAGAAGGGCGGCGCCGTCGTCTCCGACCTCAAGGTGACGGCGGAGCCGGTCGAACAGGCCCCCAAGCTCGCCGCCGGCGAATGCGACCTCTACCTGGCCTGCGACGCGCTGGTCGGCGCGGACGCGGCGAACCTCGGGGTCGCCGACCCGGCCCGCACCACCGCCGTCGTCTCCACGACCGAGGTCCCGACCGGCCGGATGGTCGTCGACACGACGGTGTCCTTCCCGGACCCCGCCAGCGTGCTCGCGCCCATCGACACCGCCGCGGCGCGCACGGTGTCGCTGGACGCGCGCGGCCTGGCCGAGGAGTACTTCGACGACGACCAGTTCGCCAACGTGCTGCAGCTCGGCGTGGCCTACCAGACCGGCGCGATCCCGCTGCCCGCGTCGGCGATCGAACGCGCCATCGAGCTGAACGGCACCCAGGTCGCCGCGAACGTGCAGGCGTTCCGGCGTGGCCGCCTGCTCGTCGCCGAGCCCCCGGCGGAAGCTCCGGAGCCGGTGATCGCCGCGAAGCCCGGTGCGGTGCGAGCCTTGGTGCACGCCGAGCCCGGCTCCGAACTCGCGCGGCTGCTCGACATCCGCGTCCCCGACCTGATCGCCTACCAGGACAAGGCCTACGCCCGCGCGTACGCGGAGTTCGTCGAGCGGGTGCGGGTGCTGGAGGACGGCCCGACGGAGATCACCGAGGCCGTCGCGAAGCACCTGTACAAGCTGATGGCGTACAAGGACGAGTACGAGGTCGCCCGGCTGTCGCTGGACCCGGCGTTCACCGACGGCCTCGAGGACCGGTTCGGCGCGGGCACGAAGTACGCCTACCGGCTGCACCCGCCGGTGCTGCGGGCGCTCGGCGTGCGGCGCAAGATCAGCCTCGGCCCGTGGTTCCGCCCGGCCTTCCGGCTGCTCCGCGCGCTGCGGCGGCTGCGCGGCACCCGCTTCGACCCGTTCGGCCGCGCCGAGGTGCGCAAGGTCGAGCGCGAGCTGATCGAGGACTACCGCAGCGTGGTCCTGCGGGCGTTCGGCACCCAGGACCGGGCGCGGGTGCTGGCCCTGGCCGAGCTGCCCGACCTCGTCCGCGGCTACGAAGACGTCAAGCTGGCCAACGTGGCCCGGTACCGCGAACGGCAGGCCGAAGTCCTCACGCCCGCAGGTAGCTGAGCATCGCCTGGGCGCCGTCGGGGACGCGCAGCTTCGCGCTGACGTCCCCGGCGTGCTGCCGCGCCGCGGCGGTGCCGATGCCGAGCAGCCGCCCGATCGTCGGCACCGAATGGCCCTCGGCCAGCAACGCCACGACCTCGCGCTCGCGGGCGGTGAGGGTCGCCACCGGGTCGCCGGGCCGGGGCCGGGCGAGCTGGACCGCCACGACGTCCCGGTCCAGGACCGTGCCGCCGGCGGCGACGCGCCGCAGGGCGTCGAGGAACTCGTCGGGCTTGCCGACGCGCTCCTTGAGCAGGTACCCGGCTCCGCCGCCGCCAGCCGCCAGGAGGTCGCCCGCGTAGCCGTCTTCGACGAACGCCGAAAGCGCGAGGATCGCCAGTCCGGGCACGCGGCGCCGGGCTTCGAGGGCGGCGCGGAGCCCTTCGTCGGTGAAGGTCGGCGGCATCCGGACGTCGACGACGGCCAGGTCCGGTTCCACGGCCTCGACCGTCGTCACCAGGTCGCCGGGGTGGTCGACGGCCGCGGCGACCTCGAACCCCTCACTGCGCAGGAGCAGCACCAGCCCTTCCCGCAGCAGGGCGTCGTCCTCCGCGATCACGATCCGCACGACGGCTGCCTCCTCGCGTCCACGTCACCCCCTGCCTGGATGCACGGACGCGCGCGGGAAAGCGTTCAGCTCTGGCCGGACCAGCCGCTCAGCCGGGTCAGCAGGCGCTCCAGGACCTCCGGGTCCGCGGCCACGGGATCGCCGGAGACGGGCTCGTCGACCAGCGTCCGGCGGTCCTGACGCCGGGGCAGGCGCACCTGCCGCGCGGTCATCCCGCCTGGCAGCGCCAGTTCGCACCAGGTGGTGCGGCCGCCGCCCTCGGCGGGCTCGACGCCCAGCCGCTCGCCGGGCCGGGCCTGCGGGTCCGGCCGCCCGGGGACGTCGTCGTCGACCTCGATCGAGAGCACCTCGGCGCGCAGCCGCAGCCGCAACGTGACGAAGGCGGGGGCCTTGGGGTCACTGGCGTCGACGACGGCCTCGACCAGCCGCCTCGCGGTGGCGGTCACCTGCTCCA
The DNA here is from genome assembly GCF_042881395.1 of Amycolatopsis sp. NPDC058278. Taxonomy (NCBI): domain Bacteria; kingdom Bacillati; phylum Actinomycetota; class Actinomycetes; order Pseudonocardiales; family Pseudonocardiaceae; genus Amycolatopsis; species Amycolatopsis sp. NPDC058278. The sequence goes on from NZ_JBHVXZ010000042.1 coordinate 29,859, forward strand.
GCATCGGCAGCAGGGACCAGTCGGTGAGAATCAGGCGGACGAACAGCTCGGTGACCGGTAGCGCGCTGGGCTGCGCGACGAGCCGGATGTCGTCCATCTGGGAGGTGTGCGCGCTCAAACCCGACCTTCCTCGCCCGGGTGCGGCCCGTGCCACACAACGTCAGTCCGCCCGCCGCGGCACGCTACCGCCCGGGCGGGGCGTTGCTGCCGTCGGGGGCAGCCGGCGGGGTCTTCGAGCGGCTCCCGGACCTGGGCCGGGCGTCGCGGAGCCGCGACACCCGGCCCCCGGCGGTCAGACGTGCGCCGGGACCCACAGCTCGTCGATGACGCGCTCGGCCGTGGCCAGGCTCGCGTCGGCCAGCGGGATGAGCTCCGCCATCGCCGGGTTCACGTGGGCCAGCGTGAGTTCCGCCGTGATGAACCGCGGCTCCAGGCCGGTCAGCGAGACGCCGTGCGGGAGCCACTGCTCGGCGTGGTCCCAGCCTTCGCGGGGCGTGCCCTCGCCGTACCCGCCGCCCCGGGACGCCAGCACGATGAACTCGCGGCCGCCGAGGAGGCCGGTCCGGGTTTCGTGGTCGACCGAGAGGCCCGGCGCGATGAGGTGGTCGACCCAGGTCTTCACGCTGCTCGGCGCGCCGAAGTTGTAGAGCGGCAGGCCCAGGAGCACGGTGTCGGCCGCCTTGATCTCGGCGACCAGCTCGGTGGTCCGCGCCCACGCGGCCGCCTGCTCGGGCGTGTGCTGGTCCGGCGGCACCATCCCGGCCAGGCCGCTCGCCGCGTCGATGTGGGGCAGCGGCTGCGCGCCGAGGTCGCGGTAGGTGACCGTGCCGTCCGGGTGCGCGGCGCGCCACGCCGCGGCGGCCCGCGCGCTGAGCCGGCGGCTCACCGAGCGCTCGCCCTGGATGCTCGAGTCGATGTGGAGGAGATGCGCCATGTCGTTAGCCGTCCATAGATCGTTGGTGTAGGACAAACTATTGATAGCACATGGACCATCAGTCTGCCCATATACTGGGCGCATGACCTCGCTCCCGGTCGTCCACCAGCCCCCGCACCGCTGCGGCGCGCTGGTCGACCACCTCGCGCGCCGGCTGCGGCTGCGCAGCGAGTCGGTGCTGGCCCCGCTCGGCCTGCGGCCGCGCCACCTGATCGCCCTCACCGTCCTGCGCGACGGGGGCGGCAGCTCGCAGCAGGACCTGGCGAAGATCCTGGAAATGGACAGCACGAACGTGGTCACCCTGCTCAACGAGCTGGAGACGGAAAACCTGATCGAGCGCCGCCGGTCCCCCGCCGACCGCCGCCGTCACCTGGTCGAGCTGACCGACGTCGGCGCGAAGCTGCTGGCCCGTGCCGAGTTCGCCCTGACGGCGGTCGAGGACGAGGTGTTCAGCGCACTGGACGGCGAGCAGCGCGAGACCCTCTACACGCTGCTGCAGCAGGCGACGAGCAAAACGGGCGTCGAAGCCTGCCGGGAAACGCCGCCGCCCTGCTGAGCGGTCAGGCGCCGGCGATCTCCCGCGCCAGCTGCTGCGCTTCGGGCAGCGTGAGCCGGCCCGTGATCTGCGTGGTACCGCCGGTGATGGCGGACTGGATCATCGGCGCGGTGAGCACCCGGCTCTTCAGGACGATGGCGACCTGCTTGCCGAGGTTGTGCCCGGTCCACTCCGCCCACGTCCCCGCCCCGGCGGCGGTGAAGTTCATGGTGACGGCGGCGTTTCCGGTCTCCGGATCGACACGTGCCGCCACCCAGCTCACGTCCGCGCCGCTGAGGAAACCCGGGCCGAGGAGGTACCGGGTGCCCTGCGCGCGGTCGCAGCTGACCAGCGGAAGCGCCGGGTCGTCCCGGCCGTCGAGGGCATCCGGTTCGCCCGGCCCGCAGGAGAGCGCCCGCGCGGCGGCTTCCTGCGTGGCGGGGTCCGTGCTCTGCCGCTGCCCTGGTGAGCCGACCGCCGGGCCGGCGGGCACCTCGCTCAGGACGGGGCGGAACCGCAGCTGCGTCCCGTCCTTGACGACGAAGCCGTCGTGGAGGGGACGGGCGTGGCCTGCCACCTCGGCCTGGCATCCGGCGACAGCGACGAGGACGGCGACAGCCGCGAGCATGATCCGCACAAGCGGTCATTCTGGTGCGCGGACCCCGGCTGAGTCGAGAGTTTCCGGCGGGAACAGGCGCGGCATGAAGCCCAGCATCAGCGCCGACCAGACCACGTGCGTCAGCAGCGGTGCCTGCACCCCGCCCGACCGGCCGCGCTGCCACGCGAACAGCGTGCCCATCGCCGCCGACGCCAGCACCAGCGCGGGATTTCGCGTCGCCGTCGTGGAAAGCACGTACACCGCGGTGGACACCCGGGCGCCCGCCGCGTCGTAGAGCGCGCCGCGGAAGAACACCTCTTCCGCCGCTCCGGTGAGCAACGTCGTCGCCGCCACCGAGGCCTTCGATCCGCGGTGGGCGTGGTCCAGGACTCCGGTGATCGCCCGGCGCAGCAGCGGGATGCGGCGGGCCACCAGCGCGCACCCGTAGAACACGCCGAACGCGGCCGCTCCCGCCACCACCGGCTGGAGGACCTCCCGGCGGCCGCGGGGCACCGGTCCGGCCGCCTGCGCCCCGGCGAGCCACGTCGCCGCGACCGAGGCCGTGAGCACCTGGAAACGGCGGGAGCCGGGACGGCTGGCCAGTGACGCACCGAGCAGCCCGGACCCGGCGGCGGTGACCGCGGCGAGGACCGGCTTCACGCCGTCCGCCGGCTCTTCGCCCGCTCGCCCAGGGCCTGCAGGACGGCTTCGTCGTAGCCCATCGGCTCGAACTCGACGATCCGGCGGATCGCGTCGTCGCGGACGACGACCTCGTTGGTCATCGAGTCGATCAGCGCCCGCCCGGTGGTGACGTCGATGTCCGTGACGAGCGAAAGCCAGTACGACGACAGGCGCGGGGAAAGCAGCGGGACCGGCAGGATCAGCAGCGGCCGGCCCTCGATCGCCGCCACCCGCTGCAGCATGTCGCGGTAGGCCAGCACTTCGGGGCCGCCGATGTCGAACGTCCGGCCCGCGGCCTCCGGGTGGTCGAGGACGCCGACCAGGTAGCGGACGACGTCGGCGACCGCGATCGGCTGGGTGCGCGTGCCGACCCAGCGCGGGGTGACCATCGCCGGCAGGTGCTCGACCAGCTGCCGCGTCAGCTCCCACGACGTGCCGCCGTGCCCGACCACGATGCCGGCGCGCAGCACCGTCACCGGCACGCCGGTCTCCCCCAGCAGCCGCTCGACCTCGCGGCGGCTGGCGAGGTGGTCCGACAGCGCATCGGCGTCGTTCCCGAGCCCGCCGAGGTAGACGATCCGGCGCAGGCCCACGCCGGCCGCGGCGCGGGCGAACGCGCGCGCGGCGTCGGCGTCGCGGCGCTTGAAGTCCGCACTGTCGAGTGAATGCACGAGGTAGTAGGCGGCTTCGACGCCCTTGAGCGCGTCCCGCAGCGAGCCGACGTCGGCGACGTCGCCGCGGACGGCTTTCCCGGCGCCGCGGTACTTCGCGGGGTGACGGGTCATCGCGAGCACCTCGTGCCCGGCCGTCTCCAGCTCCGGGCACAACCGGCTGCCGACGAACCCCGAAGCCCCCGCCACCAGCACCCGCATGCCCGCGACGTTAGCCGGGGCGGCCTTCGCGCGCAGAACGTCCGCTCCCGGCGAAGCAGACCGCGGCGACGACGCCCGCGCACCCGATCAGCTGGGCCCATCCGGGTGTCTCCCCGAGCAGGCCGACGCCGAGCAGCACCGCGCCGACCGGCTGCAGCAGCATCAGCGTCGCCCCGGTGGTGGCGGACATCCGGGGCAGCGCGGCGGAGATGAGCAGCCAGCCCGCCAGCTGGCCGACGCCGGCGAGCGCGACCAGCCAGCCGAACGCGGACCAGCCCGGCGCCAGGTCGAGCGTGCCGGTCGGGACGCCGAGCACGACGGCGACCACACCGGCGGAGACCGTGGCCAGCACCAGCGAGCCCGCCTGCGTGCCCGTTCCGCCGCTGAGCCGGATCAGGAAGAGGTACCCGGCGTACCCGGCGCCGGCGAGCAGCGCCGCGACGGCGCCGGTGACCGGGTCCGAGCCGAACGAGCCGGTGCCGGCGAACCCGCCGGCCAGCACGATCCCGCCGAGCAGCACCGGCACCGCGGCGAGGAACCGCTTCGACGGCCGCTCGGCCAGGAACGCGAACGCCAGCAGCGGCACGATCACCACCTGCACGGCGAGGAGCACGGTGGCGATACCGGCGCCGACCCGCGGGATCGCTTCGCCCCACAGCACGAAGTCCAGGCCGAGCCCGGTCCCGGCCAGCATCGGGAAGAGCACGCGGCGGTGCGGCGCGGGGCCGGCCCTCCGCCGTTCGCGTCCGGCCAGCAGGAGCAGCACCGGACACGCGAGCAGGCAGCGCCAGAACGCGCTCGTGCTGCCGCTGACGTGCGAAACCTTGATGAAGACCGACGACAGCGAGATGCAGAAGCTGCCGAGCGCGGCGAGCAGCCGCGGGTCGAAGCGGCTGGTGAACGGCGGAGCGGGCCGGAACGCGGTCGTGGTCACGTCTCCAGCGTGCGGCCGGCCACTGTCAAGGACAAGCGAATGTTTCTGCGTGGAATTCGGTAGTATTTCTACCGTGTATGGACTCGAGCGACTGCGGGCACTGCACGCGGTCGCGACCCACGGCTCGGTCGCCGCGGCGGCCGAGTCCCTGCACGTCACGCCGTCCGGGGTGTCGCAGCAGCTGGCGAAGCTGGAACGGGAGGCGGGCCAGCCGCTGCTGGCGCCGCGCGGCCGCGGCGTCCGGCTGACGAAGGCGGGCCAGGTGCTGGCCGGGCACGCGGAGCGGATCCTCGCGCAGGTCGCCGCGGCGAAGGCGGACCTGGAGCTGCTGCGCGAGGACGTCATCGGGCCGCTGCGGATCGGCGCGATCCCGACGACCGTCCACGCGCTGCTGCCGCCCGCGCTGGCCACCCTCGCCGACCGGCACCCGCGGCTGGCCGTGACGCTGCACGAGGGCGAGGCCGAGCAGACGCTGCCCCGCGTGCTGGCCGGCGACCTCGACGTCGGCGTGCTGGAGAGCTGGAACGACCGCCCGACGGTGCTTCCGCCGTCCACGACGCGCATCGCGCTGTTCTCCGACGTCGCCGACCTCGCCCTGCCCGCCGGGCACCGGCTGGCCCACCGCAAGGCGGTCGACCTGTCCGAAGTGGACGACCTGCCGTGGATCGGCTGGAGCGCCGGGTCGGGGTGCTACGAGTGGCTGGTGCAGGTGCTGCGCAAGCAGCGGCTGGAGCCGCGGATCAGCTGCGCGGTCGGCGGTTACCCGACCCAGCTGGCCCTGGTGGCGGGCAACGTCGGCGCGGCACTGGTCCCCCGGCTGGCCCGCGACCGGCTGCCCGACGGGGTGCGGATCCTGGCCACCCGCCCGGCACTGACCCGCACGATCTACGCGGTCTGCCGGGCCGGGGAGGAGGACCGCGGCGCGGTGCGGGCGTGCCTGGACGCGCTGCGGGCGGCGTCGGCGCGCTTCGAGAGCGCGGGCCGGCCGGCCGGCTGAGCCGTCTACTGTGGACGGCTCAACCGGGCCACCATCTCGGTCACCAGCGGGCCCGGACGCCGGTGGTGCACCAGGAAGATGTCCCGGGCCGGCTGGGCGTCCGCCGCGTCGCGCACCTCGACGCGGGCCGGGCCCACCCGCTCCAGCACGCTCTCCGGCACGAACGCGATGCCCAGCCCGGCCTCCACCAGCGCCAGGATCACCTGGTAGTCCCGGGTTTCGTACGCCACCCGCAGCCGGACGCCCGCGGCGTCGGCGAGCTGCTCGAGACAGGCCCGGTTGGGCACGCCCGGGCTGCCGGAGATCCAGTCCTCCGCGGCCAGCGCCCGCAGGGTGAGCCGGCGGGCGCCGGCCTTCGCGTGCCCTTTCGGCAGGATCAGCCGGAACCGCTCCGAGCGCAGCAGCGTCCGCTGCAGGCCGCGCGGGTCGGGCAGCGGCGCGCCGGGGTAGCGGTGGGTGATCAGCAGGTCGAGCTCGCGGGAGCTGACCAGGCCGTACCCGTCCGGTGGCTCCAGGTCCAGCAGCCGCAGCGCCACGCCGGGGTGGTCGCGGCGGAATGCGGCGAGCGCGGCGGGCACCAGCGTCATGCCCGCGCTGGCGAACGTGCCGACGGTGAGCTCCTCGTCGAGCAGCGCGCGGACGGTCCGCTCGGCCGTGCGCAGCTCTCCGACGATCGCCTCGGCGTGGACGAGCAGCGCCTCCCCGACCGGCGTGAGCGTGACGCCGCGGGCGTGCCGGTCCAGCAGGCGGGCCCCGGCGTCGCGCTCCAGCTTGGCCAGCTGCTGCGAGACGGCGGACGGGGTGAACGAAAGCCGCTTGGCGGCCGCGGCGATCGAGCCGGCGTGCGCGACCTCGGCCAGCACGGCCAGCCGGTGGGCGTCGAGCACGGGAGCCTCCAGCCGTAAGTTCTGCTAACTCCAGCATAGGAGACGTCGCTGGTGCTTACGTCGGCCCGCGCGCATGCTGAAGCCATGATCAGCACAGCGGATGTCGAACGGGCGGCGGCACGCATCGAGGGCCGGATCCGCCGGACGCCGGTGCTCGCCGCGGACGAAGGCGTGTGGTTCAAGCTGGAACAGCTGCAGCACACCGGGTCGTTCAAGGCCCGCGGCGCCTTCAACCGGATCCTCGCCGCCGGTGAGCGAACCGGGGTGGTGGCCGCGTCGGGCGGCAACGCCGGGCTCGCCGTCGCCTACGCGGCCCGTGAATTCGGACTCCCGGCGCGGGTTTACGTCCCGGCGACCGCGCCCGCGGTGAAGGTCGCGAAACTCCGGCAGCTCGGCGCGGCGGTGGAGCTCGTCGGCGAGAAGTACGCCGACGCCTACGACGCGGCCGTCAAGCACGCGGCGGACACCGGCGAGCTGTTCTGCCACGCCTACGACCAGCCGGACATCTGCGCCGGCCAGGGCACCCTCGGCCTCGAACTGCTGGAGCAGGCGGGCGACCTGGACACGATCCTCGTCGCGGTCGGCGGCGGCGGGCTGCTGGCCGGCGTGGCCGCCGCGGTCGAAGGCCGGGCGCGCGTGGTCGGCGTCGAGCCGCGCACGATCCCGACGCTGCACTCGGCGTTGGCCGCCGGCGAGCCGCTCACGGTCGGCGTCGCCGGTGTCACCGCCGACTCGCTGGGCGCGTCCCGGCTCGGCGACATCGCGTTCGCGGTCGCCACCCGCACGAACGCCGGCTCGGTGCTGGTGGACGACGCCGCGATCGTCGAAGCACGGGCGGCGCTGTGGGACCGCTACCGCCTCGCCGTCGAACCCGGCGGGGCGACCGCGTTCGCCGCCCTGCTCTCCGGCGCCTACCGGCCTGCGCCGGGCGAACGGGTCGCCGTCCTGCTGTGCGGCGCCAATACCGACCCCGCCACGCTCACTTCCCCGACAGCCGCGCCACCACCGGGGCGAACTCCTCGAGGAACGCGCCGTTGACGCTGAAATAGGACACGCCCTGTTCCTCGCGGCGGCGTTCGAGCTCAGCCACCATGTCGTCGACGCCGCCGCGGAGCAGGCCGAGGGAGTCGTGCTCGATGAGCGTCTCGGCGTCGACGCCGATGAAGCCGCGGATCCACGGCGGGACCGTGTCGCCGACGACCCAGATGTTCATCGCGAACTCGAGGTCGCGGTCACCGGCCGCCGACCGGACTTCCTCGATGTGCCCGGTCATTTCCTCCCGGGTGGTCAGCACGTCGCCGGCCATCGTGACGATGTCGGCCTTCAGCCCGGCGAGCCGGCGGACCTTCGGGCCGCCCGCGGCGATCATCACCGGCGTGTGCGCGTCGCCGTCCAGCCGGCGGACGTGGTCGATCGTCTCGGAAATCGAGTCGAGCCGCTCCTGCCCCGAGCCGTACGGCAGCCCGAGTTCTTCGGCCTGCTGCCGCATTTCCGGCCGCCCGCTGCCGAGCCCGAGCTCGAACCGGCCGTTCGTGACGACGGTCAGGCTGCGCGCCTCCCAGGCCGCGGCCCGGGCGGTGCGCAGCGGACTGGCCAGCACGAACGAGCCGACACGCAGCTCGGTCGTCGCCGCCGCGGCCGCCGCGAGGGCCGCGGTCGGCGTCGGCATGTTCAGGTTGTCCGGGCACAGCAGCGTCGAATAGCCGAGTTCTTCGGCACGGCGAGCGGTGGCCAGCCAGCCAGCTGCGTCATTGGCGCCTGCGACCACGCCGAACCGGAACACCTTCTGCGGCATCGGAACACCCCCACGTCGTTGGTCCCCCGATCAAACCACCGGTGGGCCCGGCCGTGCCACCACGGCCGGGCGCCCCCCGGCATCAGCCGCGCTGGTACTCCTCCCAGGTGACCTTCGCGACCTGCGGGCCGTCGTCGGCGCCGCGGCCGGCCAGGCCGTTCATGCCCAGGTAGTAGTCGCCGGTCTGGTGCTGCGCACCCGACGACAGGTCCGGGTCGGAGACGGCCATCGCGTGGATGTGGTAGTCGAAGCCCTGCGCCGGCGTGCGGTACCAGGCCGCGAACCCGACGTTGCGCAGCGCCTTCAGCAGGTTGGTGCGGTTGGTCGACGACATGCCGGACACCGAGATGTCCATCGCGCCGCCGCCGTCGTGGGTCCCGGCCGAGGCGTCGACGCCGCCGGCGTTGTAGGAACCCTGCGTCAGCGTGACCTGGAAGCCCGCCTTTCCTTCCGCCGCAACGAGCATCGCCTTCGTGCGGGTGTTGAGGGTCTTGCCGTGGTAGGTCACCTGGCTGCCCGCGGAAACCGCGTTCGTGACCGTGTACCGGCCTTCGCCCAGCTTCTCCAGCGAGGTCTTGCCCGGCAGGCCGGAAGCGTCGAGACCGGTGTAGCCCAACGACTTCTGGTACTGCGAGTACGCCGTGATCGTCGTGGTGCCGAAGTAGCCGTCGACGTACTGGCTGTCGAGCAGGCCCTTCGCCTGCAGCGCCTGCTCGACGAGCAGCACGCTGTCGTGCGCGCCCGGCGTGAGGGTGTCGTCGGCGCGGCGCGGGTCGATCTGGGCCGCCTTCAGCACGGCCTCCATGTTCGCACCGGGCAGCACCGTCGTGGCCGCAGTCTCGGCCTGAGCCGGTGCGGCCACGGCGAACGCGGCGGCGGTGAGCGCCGTGAGTACGGCGGCCTTCGTGAACATCCTGGTCCTCCATGGGTCGGAATCGCTTCGGTCAGGAGAATCACGCAACCGGATACAAGGGACGTACAAACCGGATCCACCCCCGGCACGCGAACCTCGCGGACGCGGCTCGTGTCCGGGACCACTCAGCTGCGGTAACGGCGTGTAATCTCAGCCACAATACGTTCGGGTTCCTCCTGGTCCAGCCGTGTCATCGCGCGTCACGGAGAGTTTCCGGCGCCCCGGCCTGGACGTGTCCGTGCTCGTTTCGTAACCTGTTCGAGATCTCGCGGCCCCCGGTCGTCCCCCGACGGCGACGCGAGATCGCCGCCGATACCCCCCTGCCGGGTACCGGACCCCAAGCGGGCTCTTCCTGTTGCGGTCGAGCGCGCCCTGGGCACGGGCGAGACCCCCGCTCGCCCTCCCGGTCCCGCCGGCGGCCGATCAGCAAAGGAGACCCGCGCGAGAATGCGTTCGCATCCCGTCAAGCGCGTGGTGTCAGGTGCCCTCGCCGCGGCCTCGGTGATCACCGTCGTCACCATGGCCCAGCCGGCCACCGCCGCCCCCGTCCCCGTCCTGCAGGCGCCCCCCGCCGGCTCGGACGCCCTCGCCAAGTACCGCGATCTCGCGGCACAGGCGGAAAAACTCAACGAAGACCTGCTCCGGGCCCAGGACGACCTGACCGCGAAGCAGGGTCAGCTCGACAAGGCCAACGCCGACGTCGACGCCGCGAAGAACGCCGGCGCCCAAGCCGTCGAGGCGAAGCAGAAGTACCAGTCCGAAGTGGACAAGTTCGCCGGAGCTTCGTTCACCAGCGGTGTCCAGATGAACAAGCTGTCGGCGCTGCTGGCCGGAGCGTCCACTCAGGACTTCCTGGACCGTTCGGCGGCGCTCGATGTCATCGCCACCGACAAGAACGCCGCGATGGGCAACCTCAGCGGCGCGGCGGCCAAGGCCGCGGCGGCCGAGAAGTCGGCCGCCGACGCGGCGAAGCGGGCCCAAGACGCCCGGGACGCGGCGGCGAAGCTGGCGTCGGACATCGAGGCCAAGAAGAAGGACCTGCAGGGCCAGATCGACCAGATCGAGGCGCAGAGCCGGAACCTCAGCAGCGCGGACAAGGCCGCCCAGAAGGACACCGGCGGTGCGGCCCCGAGTGTCAAGGCACCCAGCGCGGCGGCGCAGAAGGCGGTCGACGCGGCGCTCAGCAAGCTCGGCAGCGCCTACGTCTGGGGCGCCACCGGGCCGAGCACGTTCGACTGCTCGGGCCTGATGCAGTGGGCGTACAAGCAGGCCGGCATCACCCTGCCGCGGACGTCGTCGGCGCAGGCGGGCTTCGGCACCTCGGTGTCGCGCGCCCAGCTGCAGCCCGGCGACCTGGTCGCCTACTACTCCCCCGTGTCCCACATCGGGATGTACATCGGCGACGGCAAGATGGTGCACGCGCCGACGAGCGGCGACGTCGTCAAGATCTCGCCGCTGATGAGCGAGTACGCGGGAGGCACGCGCCCCACGGCCTGACGTCCGGCCGGTGCCCCGTTCCGCGAAGTGTAGAAATCGCGGAACGGGGCACTTTTCGCGCATGGACGTGAACCCTGACGCCGCCACCGTCGAAGCCGTCGGCAAGGTGACCGAGGCCCTGGAGACGATCGAGCGCGCTCGCGGGCACCTCTACTCCTTCCACCAGCTGACCGGCAGTGCGGACCTGGCCCTCGGCGAGGCCGTGAAGCAGCTCGAGAAGGCCGGCCACACCGACTGGGCGCGGCGGATCTCCGAAGAGCTCATCGGGCTCAACGTATTACCCGATCGGTGGACTTTCCAGGTCGTCGAGGAGTACGACGACGGCTACTACAAGGCGTGCCGCGACCTTGAGCGTGAGCTGCTCACCTCGCTCACCGGAGGGCGCCGCCACCTGCACGAACAGCAGATGAAGGACGAGCGCCGGACACACGGCCGACCGGGTCACGAGGCCGGCGGCCCGAGCACACCCCCGGCCGGCACGTGAGCGGCGATCGTCGGAGCCCTGCGCTACAGTCGGACGCAGGCGAACAGATGTTCGATTGGAGCTGTGATGACTGATCAGGTGGAACCGAACCCGGAGAAGGACCCGAGCGACTGGACCACCGGCGACGAGCCGATGACCGGGCCGCAGAAGTCGTACCTGCAGACGCTGGCGCAGGAAGCCGGCGAAGAGGTGCCGGACAACCTCACGAAGGCGGAGGCGTCCGAGCGGATCGACGCGCTGCAGAAGGCGACCGGCCGCGGCACGTGAGGGGTGCCGGCCCGCGGCCGGTGTGCCCGACGCCACGGCTTGCCGGTCACCCGTGCGGGTAGTCATCCGGGAGATGCCCTACTCCCCCAAGGAGGACATCCCGTGTACCTGACCGTGCTGCTCGTCACCCTTGCCGGACTGCTCGTGCTCGGCGGAGTCGCCGTCCGGGAGCTGCCGAAGCCGTATCCGCTCACCGCGAAACGGACCCTGGTCGCCGCCTGGGTGGTGGCCGCCGCCGGGGTCGGGTGGTGGATCTTCGCTCCCGGGGCCGCGCCGCTCGTCGTCACGGTGGTCGGGTTCGGGTTTCTCGTCGCGACCCTGAACCGCGGGCCCGAACGGCCGTCCTACCCGCGGTCGACCCCCTACCAGCCACCTCGATGAGTGAAGGCTCGCGGACCGGGTACTTCTCGGGAATGTCTCATCCGAACGAACAGCAACCCGAGATCGCCCGGCCCGAGACCGAGGATCCCGGCCGTGCCGAAGACCGGCTCTACCGGCCCGGCGAGGGCGAACCGGCGGACAGTCCCGAGGAAGCCCGCGGTGTCGGTGCGAAAGTGATCGGCGAACTGCGGGAGCGGCGCGAAAGCTGAGCGCTCAGGCGGCTTCCGGCAGCGCCGCGCCCGTCACGCGGAACAGGAACTCGGCGTTGGAGCCGGTCTTGCGGAGCTGCTCCAGCAGCTGCTCGATCGCGTGCGGGCCCGGCAACGCCCGCCGGACTTCGCGCATGGCCGCGAGTTCGCCCGGGGTGACCAGCAGTTCTTCGCGCCGGGTGCCGGAGGCGGCAACGTCGACCGCGGGGAAGACGCGCCGCTCGGCCGTCTTGCGGTCGAGCTTGAGTTCGGCGTTGCCGGTGCTCTTCAGCTCCTCGAAGAACACCGTGTCGGCCAGTGAACCGGTTTCCACCAGCGCCGACGCGACGATCGTGAGCGAACCGCCGCCCTCGACGTTCCGTGCGGCGCCGAGGATCCGCTTCATCGGCTGCAACGCGGCCGCGTCGACACCGCCGGACAGCGTGCGGCCGGATGGGCGTGCGGAAAGGTTGTACGCGCGGCCGAGCCGGGTGAGCGAATCGAGCAGCAGGACGACGTCTTCGCCGTGCTCCACCAAGCGTTTCGCGCGCTCGACGGCGAGTTCCGCGACAGCCACGTGCTCAGCCGGCGGACGGTCGAAAGTGGACGCGATCACCTCGCCGCGCACGGTCCGGCTCAGCTCGGTGACCTCTTCGGGACGTTCGTCGGCGAGCAGGACCAATAGCCGGCAGTCGGGGTGGTTGACCGCCAGCCCGTGGCCGATTTCCCGCAGCACGGTGGTTTTCCCGGCTTTCGGCGGCGAAACGACCAAGGCGCGTTGTCCCCGGCCGAGCGGGGTGACGAGGTCGAGGACGCGGGGCAGCAGCCGCGTCGGCGTGGTTTCGAGCAGCAGCCGACGGTCCGGGTGCACCGGCACGAGGTCGGCGAAGCGCGGGCGCGGCTCGTCCGGGTCGCGGCCGTTGACGCTGGTGATCTTCTCGGCGGTGCCGGTGATTTCGTCGCCGGGCCGCAGGTTGTGCTTGCGGACCAGGGAAAGCGGGACGGCGGCGTCGCCGGGCGCGGACCGGTAGCCGGGCCGGGCGAACGGGGTTTTGCCGGACAGGTCGAGGATTCCGTGAAAAGACATGGGTGTCTCCTGAAGTGGTGCTGGGCCCGCACACAGACGGCGAGGCCGGGAAAGGGAAAGAGGCCGAGTGGCCTGGATCCGGGGAGCTGCCTCCGGGCGGCCGAGGGGCCGACATCCGCGAGAAGCGTCTCCACTGTAGCGACACATCTCACGAAGCACAACGGGTAAGACTCCGTGGCGTGGGGTAGTCCATCAGAGAAGCCCGCTGAAACGGGGGAAACCGCGGCTGACCGATGGGAGCGGATCGTGTATCGACATACCCCGGAAACTGGCGTCGATACGGGCGAGAGCACCGACGCCGACCAAGCCGGGACCACGGCCCCGGAGCACTTCACCGCCGGAGCCGTGGTCGTCTCGACATTCGAAGAACTGGCGCCGGCGCTGCCGAACGAGATGGCCGGCCTGCGCCGCAAGCTGATCCAGTGGCTGAGCGAGTTCCCGCTCGACGCGGACAGCACGCACGACATCACGCTGGCGACGTACGAGGCCCTGGCCAACGTAGCGGCCCACGCCTACCCGGACGGCCACGGCTGGGCCCGCTTGCAGGCTCGCCGGGAGGGTGACGCGATCACGGTGACGGTGACGGACACCGGCTGCGGCATCCCGGCGACGCGCCCACGCGCGGCGGCCCTGCGCACCTCGGGTGGCCGCGGCCTGCTGCTGATCGACCAGGTGACGGACCAGTCCGACATAGACTCGAGCACCACGGGGACGACGGTCCGCATGACGTGGCGCCCGCCTGCCCTCCGGGACGCGGGCTAGCCACTCGCCCGCGGCGCGGCCCGGCCGAGCCCCGGGGATGCCGGCCGGCCCCAGCCGAGCCGAGGGAAACCGCCGGCCGGCCCAGCCGAGCCGAAGGAGACCGCCGGCCGGTCCAGCGCCAGTCGACCCCACACCGCCGGCTCGCCTACCAGCGAGCCGGCGGGTTCACGTCCGGCGGCCCGGCAAACTCCCCCGGCGACCTCCCTCAAGCCGCCTCGGCCAGGCGGATCAGCCTGTTCCTCGGGTACGAAACCAGTTCTCGCTCGTCATCGGTGGTGAAGATCTCGACGGAGTCTTCCCGCAACTCCGCCGAATTCACCTGCAGCTGCCACGCGGGCAGCCCCGGCGCCGGCTCGTGCCAGAACCACTGGCCCTTGGTGAGCTGGTGCGCCGGGACTGTCGCGTCGTCCGTTTTCATGTGCTGAGGCTATCCGTCACCACCGACAGTTTTCGCAGCACCTGGACCCTGTGATGACGACCACTGTGGACTAGCCCGTCGCGCAGGTCACCGTCGGGTCGGTCAGGTTGCCGCCGTGCTGGACCGTGAAGCCGATGACGTTGCCGCTCCCGTTGGACCTCGCCGTCAGCACGTAGCCCGTGCTGTCCCACGTTCCCGTGTAGTTCCAGCTGCCGATCACCTTCTGGGGTGCGTGGAACGTCACCGTGAGCACCCAGTTGTTCGTCCCCGACACCGTCACCTGGCCGTTGAAGCCGACGTTCCACTCCGCCGTCTTGACGTAGGCGGCCGAACAGCCACCGGGTGCCGGGGTGGTGGGCGTGGTCGGGGTGGTGGTGGGCGTGGTCGTGCCGCCGTCCGGGGGTACGCCGCCGTTCAACGCCTCGAGCACCGCCGTGTAAGCCGCCTTCTTCTGGCCGTTGCCGTCGAACAGCAGCGGCGTTGCCGACGCCCGCCACGAGTCCGTGTCGCGGATGCCCCACACCGTCATCCCGGTGCAGCGCGCGACCGCGAGGCACGCCTGCGTGACCGTGCGGAAGTTGTTCGCCTGCGCGGTCCCCGAGCCCTCGACGTCCAGCTCGGTGATCTGGACGTCCACCCCGAGGTCGGCGAAGTTCTGCAGCGTCGTCCGGTAGTTCGACGGCACCGGGCTGTTGGGGTTGAAGTGCGACTGGAAGCCGACGCAGTCGATCGGCACGCCGCGGGACTTGAAGTCCTGGACCATGCGGTACACGGCCTGGGTCTTCGCCTGGTTCCAGTCGTCGGTGTTGTAGTCGTTGTAACACAGCTTCGCGTCCGGGTCGGCCGGCCGCGCCGCGCGGAACGCCACCTCGATCCAGTCGTCGCCCGTGCGCTGCAGGTTCGAATCACGCCGGGCGCCCGAGCCGCCGTCGGCGAACGCCTCGTTCACCACGTCCCACGCGTAGATCTTGCCGCGGTAGTGGGACGCGACCTGGGTGACGTGGTTGAGTATCGCCTGCCGCAGCGCCGAGCCTTCCATGCCCTGCATCCAGCCGGGCTGCTGCGAGTACCAGGCCAGCGTGTGCCCGCGCATCCGGGCGCCCTGGCCGGCCGCCTGGTTCACGATCCGGTCCGCGTTGGCGTACGAGAACTGGCCCTGGGAAGGCTCGGTCGCGTCGATCTTCATCTCGTTCTCCGGCGTGATCATGGAGAACTCGCGGCTCAGGATGCCGGTGTACCCGCTGTCCGACAGCTTGCTCGCCGAGACCGCCGTGCCGAAGTAGCGCCCGGTCCGGGCCGCCGCGCTGCCGAGCGTGCTGCCGGCGGGCGGTGTCGACGACGTCGTAGTGGCCGGTGTGGTGGGCGTGGTCGTGGTCGAACCGCTGTTCAAGCCCAGGAACGCGATGGCGTACTGGATCATCCCGTTCTGCGGCAGCGAGTGCCCGGCACCCTGGACGCTGATGCCCTCGACCGGCGCCTGCGTGCCGGTGCCGCCGTACCGGGTGCGCGTCCAGCCCGACTGCGGGGCATCACTCGACGACGGCGTCTGGCCGATCCCCTGCAGGTTCGTCCACTGCTTGATCTCCTCCCCGAAGTTCGGGTAGCGCAGGGTGTCGTCGGCCGTGCCGTGCCACAGCTGCATCCGCGGGAACGGGCCGGTGCGCCCGCCGCTCATCTGCCGGGCCTGGTCACCCCACTGCTGCGGGGTCTTGCTGAGCTGCCCGTTGGCGCACTGGCTGTTCCAGCTCGACCCGTCGGTGGTCGCGAAGCAGCCGGCGGGCACGCCCATGAACGCCGAGCCGGCGGCGAACACGTCCGGGTACTCCGCGGCGAGCACGTTCGTCATCATCGCGCCCGAGGAGAAGCCGGTGACGTACACGCGGGAGGAGTCGACGTTGTAGCGCTGCTTGGCCCAGTTGACCATCGACAGGATGCCGACGGGGTCGCTGCCACCGCCGCGGGTGAGGGCCTGCGGCGAGGAGACGTCGAAGCACTGGCCGCTGCGGGTGGCTTCCGGGAACACGATGACGTACCCGTACTGGTCGGCCGCGGTGACGTAGTCGCGGGCGTAGCCGTTGAAGATCGCCGACGCCGAGCCGGTGCAGTAGTGGACGGCCACCAGCAGCGCCGGGCGGGCCGCCACGCGGTCCGGGACGTAGGTGTACATGTTGAGGTTGCTGGGATTGCTGCCGAAGTCGGTGACCCGGGTCAACGTGGCCGCGGACGCCGGCTGCGCCGCCACGACCAGCACGATCGCCGCGGCGATCGCCAGCACGGCGGCGGAAAGGGCGGTGAGGAGTCTTCGCACTCGAGGAAATCCTTTCCGGGGGCGGGAACGCAGCTGCGACGATGGTTCGTCCCCGCGCCCGGCCGGTCAACGATTATCGAAACCTTTCGGGAACTTTCGAGAGAGTCACCGATCGGCCGTCCCGGTGGAGTTCTGACAGGATTCCGGGATGACCGAGCTGCTGCTGGGCCCGCTGCTGCGGCACGTCGACGCCACTTCGGCGACGATCTGGGTCGAGACGGACGGCCCGTGCGAAGTCGGTGTCGGCGACGCCGCCGACCGGACGTTCGAGGTCGCCGGCCACCACTACGCGCTGGTCGTGCTCACCGGGCTCGAACCCGGGCGGAGCACGCCGTACGAGGTGCGGCTCGACGGCGACGTCGTCTGGCCCGAGCCGGACGGTGACCTGCCGCCGAGCCGCATCCGGACGCTGAAACCCGGCGATCCGCGGTTCCGGCTGGTGTTCGGGTCCTGCCGCAAACCGCGGGAGCAGGACGCGCTGGGCCCGGACGCGCTCGCCGCCTACGCCCACCGGATGGCCGCCCTCGACGAGGCGGAGTGGCCGGAATCGCTGCTGCTGCTCGGCGACCAGGTCTACGCCGACGAAACGACCGACGCGACGCAGGACTGGCTCGCCACCCGGCGTGACACCGAGAAGCCGCCCGGCAACGAGGTCGCCGACTTCGAGGAGTACTGCCACCTGTACTTCGAAGCCTGGTGCGACCCGGCGGTCCGCTGGCTGCTCTCGACCGTGCCGACGTCGATGATCTTCGACGACCACGACGTCCGCGACGACTGGAACACCTCGCAGGCCTGGCGCGCGAAGATGGCCCGGACGTCCTGGTGGCCGGAGCGCATCCGCGGCGCGCTGGTCTCGTACTGGGTCTACCAGCACCTCGGCAACCTCGGGCCGCAGGAGCTGGCCGAAGACGACCTCTACCAGCGGGTGCGCAAGTCGGGCGAAGACAACGCCGAGCTGCTGCGCGAGTTCGCCGACCGGGCCGACCGGGAGGCCGACGGCGCCAAGGGCACCCGGTGGTCCTACCGGCGCGACTTCGGCCCGGTCCGGCTGCTGGTGATCGACTCGCGGGCCGGGCGGATCCTCGAGGGCGGGGAGCGGTCGATGATCGGCGACGAGGAGTTCCGCTGGATCGAGGAGCAGGCGGACGGCGAGTTCGACCACCTGCTGATCGGCACGTCGCTGCCGTGGCTGCTGCCCACCGCGCTGTCGGGCGCCCAGTCGGTCAACGAGCGGCTCTGCGCCCGACCCGGGCTGGTGGGGCGGGTCAGCGAGTTCGTCCGGCAGCTGGTGGACCTCGAGCACTGGCCGGCGTTCCGCGCGTCGTTCGAGCGGCTGGCGAAGCTCATCGCCCGCGTCGCCGACGACGGACCGGCGTCGGTCAGCGTGCTGTCGGGCGACGTGCACCACGCCTACGTGGCCCGGGCCGAGTTCCCCGGCGGCACCGCGGCGCCGGTCCACCAGCTGACCTGCTCGCCGGTGCACAACACGGTGCCGTGGTACATGAACCGGCTGTTCCGGGCCGGCTGGTCGCGGACGCTGACCAAGGTGAGCGAGGGGCTCGCGCGCCGCACCGGGGTCCGGCCCGCGCCACTGTCGTGGCACTGCGTGTCCGGACCGCACTTCGGGAACGCGGTGATGACCGTGGACGTCGACGGGCGCACGGCCACGGCGACGCTGCTGCGGGCCGACCCGGCCGACGACGCGGAGCCGATCCGGCTGGTCTGAGGGTGGGTGCGGCACGGCCACCCTGGTGAAGCGATTCCGGGTTAGCCTCGGAGCATGGTCAAGGACAACGCCCTCGGGGAGTTCCTCCGGGCCCGCCGTGAACAGGTGGGGCCCGCGGAACTCGGCCTGCCTCCGGGTGGGTCACGCCGGGTGGCGGGCCTGCGCCGCGAGGAGGTGGCGCTGCTGGCCGGGGTCAGCACCGACTACTACGTTCGGCTCGAGCAGGGCCGGGAGCGGAACCCGTCGGCGCAGGTCGTCGACGCGCTCGCCCGCGGGCTGGCGCTGGACGAGGACGCCTCGGCCCATCTGCACCGGCTCGCCCGGCCGGCGCCCGGACGCCGGCGGCGTGCCCGGCGGCCCGAGCGGGTCAGCCCGAACCTGCTGCGCCTGATGGACGGCTGGCCGGACACGCCCGCGCTCGTGCTCGGCCGCTGTCTCGACGTGCTCGCGCACAACGCGCTGGGCCAGGCGTTGTTCGCCGGGCACACCCACAGCGGCGACCTGATCCGGCTGGTGTTCCTCGACCCGGACGCCCGCGAGTTCTACCCGGAGTGGGAGCGCGTGGCCGTGAACACGGTCGGCGGCCTGCGGGCGGCCGCCGGGCTCGACCCCGACGACCCGCAGCTCATCGACACCGTCGGCGAGCTGTCGGTCAAGAGCGCGGACTTCCGCCGGCTGTGGGCGCGCCACGACATCCGGCAGAAGACCCACGAAACCAAGCGGTTCCGGCACCGGCTGGTCGGCGAGCTGGAACTGAGCTACGAGGCGCTGACCGTCAACAGCGCCCCGGGCCAGCAGCTGATCGTCTACCAAGCCGAGCCGGGCAGCCCGTCGGAAGCGGCGCTGGCCCTGCTGGGCAGTCTCGCCGCCTCCTGAACCACCTTTCCCCCGCCATCCACAAGGGACGGAGTACTTCGTCGTGCCCGAAAACCTGCCCGAAAACCCTGTCTTCTTCATCACCGGCTGCTCCACCGGCCTCGGCCGGGCACTGGCCGAGGCCGTGCTCGACCGCGGCTGGTCGGCAGTCGTGACCGCCCGCGATCCGGCGCGGGTCGCCGACGTCGCCGGCCGCCACGGCGACCGCGCGCTGGCCCTGCCGCTCGACGTCACCGACCACGCCCAGGTCGTCGACGCCGTGAAGCGGGCCGAAACGACGTTCGGCCGGATCGACGTCCTGGTCGGCAACGCCGGCTACGGCTACCTGGCCGCGGTCGAGGAAGGCGAGGACGAGGAGATCCGCAACCTGTTCGACACCAACGTCTTCGGCCTCGCCGACGTCACCCGCGCGGTCCTGCCGGGCATGCGGGCGCGCCGCCGCGGCCACATCGTCACCGTGTCGTCCCTCGGCGGCCTGGCCGCGTTCGGTGCCACCGGCTACTACCACGCGACGAAGTTCGCCGTGGAAGGGCTTTCGGAGTCCCTGGCCGCGGAGGTGGCGCCGCTGGGCATCAAGGTGACCATCGTGGAGCCCGCCGCGTTCCGCACCAACTGGTCCGGTCCCTCGATGCGGCAGTCGGCGATCCGCATCGACGACTACGCCGAGACCGCGGGCGCCCGCCGGGAGGCGACGCTCGCGACGTACGGGCGGCAGCCGGGCGATCCGGCCCGTGCGGCCGAAGCGATCCTCACCGCGGTCGGCAGCGACGAACCGCCGCTGCGCCTGCTCCTCGGCCGGGCGGCCTACGACATCGCCACCGCCCGCCTCGACACCCTCCGCGCCACTTTCGACACCTGGCGCGAGACCACCCTCGCCGCCGACTTCCCGGAAGGAACCCCGTGAAAACCGTCCTGATCACCGGCGCCAGCAGCGGCATCGGCCGCGCGACCGCCCTGCGCCTCGCCCGCGAAGGTCACCACGTCGTGCTCGGCGCCCGCCGGGAAGACCGGCTGGCCGAGCTGGCGAAGGAAATCCACGACACCGGCGGCACCGCCGACGTGCACCGCCTCGACGTCACCGACCGCGCGGAGGTCGCCGCGTTCGCCGACGCCGCCGTCGAAGCGTACGGACGGCTGGACGTCTTCGTCGCCAACGCGGGTGTGATGCCGTTGTCGCGCTTGGCTTCCCGGCACGTCGACGAGTGGGACCGGATGATCGACGTCAACGTCCGCGGCCTGCTGCACGGGATCGCGGCGGCCCTGCCGCACTTCCGGCGCCAAGGCGGCGGGCACTTCGTGACGATCGCCTCCACCGGCGCGCACGAGGTGGTGCCGACGGCGGCGGTCTACTGCGGCACCAAGTACGCGGCCCGGGCGATCACCGAGGGCCTGCGCCTGGAGGCCGACCCCGGCATCCGCGTGACGACGGTCTCCCCCGGCGTCACCGAGTCCGAGCTGGCCGACACCATCACCGAGCCCGGCGCCCAGGAGGCGATGCGCGCCTACCGCGCGGTGACCCTCCCGGCGGACGCGATCGCCGGGGCCGTCTCCTACGCGATCGGGCAGCCGGAGGGCGTGGACGTCAACGAGATCATCGTGCGGCCCACCACCCAACGCTGAACCGCCGTGTCGTCCCCTCGATCACGCGTGTCGACCCTTCGATCACGCGTGTCGTCCCTTCCCGCACAGCCTCCGCGGCGCCCGGCGTGATTGCGGGGCCGACACGCGTGATCAGGAGGTCGACACGCGTGATCGGCGGGTCGACACGGCTCAGCGCTCCAGTTCGGCGATGACCCGCGGGATCTCGGCCACCAGTTCCCGCGCCAGCAGGCCGGTGCTGCCGGTGTCCGGGATCAGCCGCTGGCCGGCCACGGCGTGGACGTGCGTCGCCCAGCAGGCGGCCTGGTCCACGGCCGCGCCGCGGGCGAGGAAGCCGCCGGTCAGCCCGGCCAGGACGTCGCCGCTGCCGGATGTGGCCAGGCCGACGTGACCGCTGCCGTCGCGCCAAACCCGGCCGTCCGGCGCGGCGACCACACCCATGAGCAGCACCACGCCGCCGTAGCGCCCGGCGATCCGCACCGCCGTTTCCAGGTCGTCGACGTCCTTTTCCTCGCAGCCGTCGAGGAAAGCGGCTTCGACCCGGTTCGGGGTGAGGAGGAGCCGGCCCGCCAGGGGTTCGGCGAGCGAGGGGTCCCGGCTCAGCGCGCCGAGCGCGAACGCGTCGAGGACCACCCGCGCGTCCGGGGCGATGGCGGGCACCAGGCTCCGAAGCAGCTCTTCGGTCTCCGAAGCGCCGGTGAGGCCGGGGCCGACGACGACGGTGCCGGCGTCGGGGAGCACCTCCGCCAGCCGGTCGGCGGCGTCGGCGGCGATCGCGCCGGTGCCGGTCTCCCGCAGCCCGAACACCGACGACTCGGGCACCGAGACCCCGATCGCCGTCGCGTGCCGTTCGGCGACCGCCAGCTGCAGCGTGCCGGCCCCGGCGCGCAACGCGGCGGTGCCGGACAGCGCCGGTGCCCCCGGCACGGTCCGGGCGCCGCCGACGACGAGCACGGTCCCGCGGTCGTCCGCGCCGATCCGCCAGTCCCGCAGCAGGACCGGGCTGATCGGCGCCGGGTCAGGAGAGCTGCTGTGCGGCATCGTCGTCTTCCGTCGGTGGGGTGCCGGTGGCGTGCAGGTGGCCGACTTCCTGGGCCAGCACCATCGTGAACCCGCCGTCGGAGTCGCGTTCCCAGGCCGTCACCGAGCCGTTCGGGACCTCGGTGGCGTCGGCGGCGCGCAGCAGATCGGGCTCGGGCAGCCCTTCGAGCAGGTAGCGCAGGGCGAAGACGGTCATCTCGTGGGCGGCCAGCAGAACGCGCTTTCCGGCGTGTTCCACGCTCAGCTCGGTGAGCAGGGACCGCAGCCGCAGCACGACGTCCGCCCAGGACTCGCCGCCCGGCGGCCGGTAGTAGAACTTGCCGAGCCGGCGCTTGCGCCGGAGCTCGTCGGGCCACCGCTCGCCGACGCCGTGCGAGGTCAGCAGGTCCAGTACGCCGAGCTCGCGGTCGCGCAGCCGTTCGTCCGGGATGATCGTCACCCCTTCGGGCGCGGCGAGCCGGGCGGTGTCCCAGGCGCGGCGGTAGGTGGAGGTGATGACGACGTCCGGTGGTCGCTCCGCGAGGAACTTCCCCGCCGCCGAAGCCTGCTCCCGCCCCAGATCCGTCAGCGGTACGTCGGCGTCGCGTTCGGCGATGTCGATCACGTCCGCGCCGGCCGACTCCGCCTCTTCCCTGGCCACGTTCCCGGCGCTCTGACCGTGCCGCAGCACACCCACCCAGTCCAAGTCGACGTTCACGCCGGACTGTTACCCCGGGAGACCCGCCGTCGAAACCCGGGATGGTTAGGCCCGCAAAGGAGTTGAGGCTAGGGTCGTGCCATGTCGCGAAGTCTCGACGCCCAGAACCGGCTGCAGCAGCTGGAGGCGATCATCGGTGCGCCGGCCGAGCACCTCGGCCTGACCGAGCTGCTCACCGAGACCTTGCGGCGCCTGCGCGATGCCATGGCGGTCGACACCGCGACCGTGCTGCGGTACCAGGCCAACGGCCGTCAGCTCGTGGCCACCGCGGCGGCCGGCATCGAAGAGGAGGTCCACCAGGGCGTGCGCGTGCCGGTGGGCAGCGGGTTCGCCGGCCGGGTGGCGCTCGAGCGGGCCCCTGTCATCCTCGACCACGTCGACGAATCCACCGTCGTGAACTCCCTGCTGTGGGAACGCGGCCTGCGCTCCATGCTCGGCGTGCCCATGGTCGCCGGGAACGAGCTCGTCGGCGTGCTGCACGTCGGCTCCGTGGCGCCCCGGCAGTTCGGCGAGTCCGAAGTGGCTACGCTGCAGCTGCTCGCCGACCGCCTCGCGATGGCGGTCCAGGTGGAGGCGCTGGAGGAGAACCGCACCGCCACCATGGCGCTGCAGCGCAGCCTGCTGCCCAGCAGCCTGCCCGAAGTGCCCGGCCTGGCCTTCGGCGCCCGGTACGTGCCGGGCGCGGAGACCGGGCTCGGCGGGGACTGGTACGACCTGTTCTCCCTGCCGGGTGACCGGCTCGGCGTGGTGATGGGCGACGTCTCCGGGCACGGCCTCGACGCGGCCGTGATCATGGGCCGGCTGCGCAGTGCCCTGCGCGCCTACGCCCTCGACTGCGAAAGCCCCGCCGAGGTGCTCGCCAAGCTCGACCGCAAGGCCAACCACTTCGAACACGGAGCGATGGCGACGGTGGCCTACGGGATCATCGGCCCGGCCCGCGAGGCGCTGACGCTGTCGCTCGCCGGCCACCTGCCCCCGGTGCTCGCCCTTCCCGGCGAAGCGGGCCGGCTGGTGGAGGCTCCCCCCGATCCCCCGATCGGGCTGACCATCGGGACACCCGAACGGCGCACCACCGTGATCGACCTCCCACCGGAGAGCGTGCTGGTGTTCTACACCGACGGGCTGGTCGAGCGGCGGGACCGCCCGGTGGACGTCGGGATGGGGCAACTGGCGGAAGCCGTGCGCGCCGGGGAGCCCGAGCGGGTCTGCGCGCAGGTCATGGCCAGGATGATCGGCCACCGGCCTGCCCAGGACGACGTTGCCCTGCTGGCCCTCCGGCGCCGGAGCGTCCCGGCCGGCAGCTGACGCGGCCGGGACGGCACGGTCACGACGCGCCCAGCGCCGCCTCGCGGGTCGGGAACAGCGAGAGGCTCTCCTCGAGCCCGGTCAGCTGGATCGGGCGCAGGGTGGCCCGGCCGGACGCGACGATCCGCACCGCGGTGGCGGTGCCGGCGTTGCGGTGGATCGTCAGCAACGCGGTCAGGCCCGGCGAAGCGAGGAACTCGACGCGGCTCAGGTCGACCACCAGCACCGGCGGCTGCTCCGCCAGCGCTTCGTCGGCGGCCTGCACGAGCGCCGGCGCGGTGGTCGTGTCCACGTCCCCGGCGACTTCGACGACAACCGCGTCTCCTTGCTCCGTTCGGGCGATCCGGAACTCCCCGAACGGCACAGCGGTGGCCGAGCTTTCAAGGTGGGTGTGCTCGGTCATGGCGTTTCTCCTCGCCTCCGGCAGCTCACCGGGATGCGGTGGGCATGCGTGATCACGAAGGCTGTCTGCTCAACCGCTGTCAATCATGCCTGCCCCGGCGACACGCCGCCGTCTCAGTGCCCCCTCGGCTTTCTGCCGCGTCCCCGAGCAGGCAAGATGAACGCCATGGGCGAACGGGACGTGACCGGGGACTCACTCGGCGACGCGGCGAGCTCGGCGGGGTCGGTGGCATTGGAGAACCGGGACGGCACGGCCGTCCTGCGCGTCGACGGTGCCCTGGACCTCGCGCTCGCACCGAAATTGCGCCAGCTGGCCGAACGCGCCGCGCGGCTGCGGCCGGCGCTGGTCGTCATCGACCTCACCGGCGTCACCTTCCTGGCTTCGGCGGGCATGGCCGAACTTGTCCGGGTGCACCGCGGACCCACCGCGTCGGCGCCGCTGCGGGTGGTGGCCACCGGCCGGATCACCCTGCGCCCGCTGGAACTGACCCGGCTGGTCGACGAACTCGCCATCTACCCGTCGCTGTCCGAAGCATTGGCGCCCTGATGACGTCCCGGCCGGAATTCGACGCGGTCCTCGACGCCGTGCGCGGGGTCTTCGCCGGCCGTGACGGCGCTCCGGCGGCCACCGCGGTCCACCCCCTCGGCCCGGCGGAGGTGCGGGCGGTGCTCGGCGACCACGTCGCGCTGTCGGTGACGGACCGCGCGCTCCTCGCGGACCTGGTGCCGAACAACGAGATCACCCACGCGATCGCCGTCGCGGCCGACGGCGGCGAGCGTGGCGCATTGGTCTACACCACAGAGAAGATCGGCGAAGGTCCTCCGGCCGTCGCCGCGGCCATCGACGCCGCCACCGCCGGCCTGGCCGCCACCGTCCGGCGGCTGCGGGGCGAAGCCGCGGTCGTCGACGCGCTGCACTCCACGGGCCGCGAACTGACCGCGCAGCTCGACATCGACCGGATCGTCCAGGACGCGACCGACGCGGCCACGAAGGCGACCGGAGCCGGCTTCGGCGCGTTCTTCTACAACCTGATCGACGAACTCGGCGAGTCGTACACGCTGTACACGATTTCGGGCGTGCCGCGCGAGGCCTTCGCCCGGTTCCCGATGCCGCGCAACACCGAGGTGTTCGGGCCGACTTTCGACGGCACCGGCACCGTGCGCAGCCCTGACATCACGAAAGACCCGCGGTTCGGGAAGAACGCGCCGCACCACGGGATGCCGGAAGGGCACCTGCCCGTGTGCAGCTACCTGGCCGTTTCGGTGATCAGCCCGACCTCCGGCGAGGTGCTGGGCGGGTTCTTCTTCGGCCACCCCGAGCCGGGCCGGTTCACCGCCCGGCACGAATACCTCGCCGAGGGCATCGCCGCTTACTCGGCCATCGCGCTGGACAACGCCCGGCTCTACGAACGCGAGCGCACCCTCGCCACGGAGCTGTCCCGCAGCATGCTGCCGGTCGCCCCGCCCACCCCGGGCCTCGACGTGCTCACCCGGTACCTGCCCGCGGCCACCGGGAGCAAGGTGGGCGGCGACTGGTTCGACGTGATCCGGCTGCCGTCCGGCGACACCGCGTTCGTCATCGGCGACGTCGTCGGCCACGGCGTCACCGCCGCGACGGTGATGGGCCAGGTCCGGACGGCCGTCCGCAGCTACGCCCTGCTGGAGCTGCCCCCGTCGGAGGTGCTGCGCAACGTCTCCGAGCTGACCGGCGGGCTGTTCGGCGAAAGCTTCGTGACCTGCTTCTACGCGGTCCACCGGCCGGCCGACGACACCCTGGTCTACGCGAACGCCGGCCACCTGCCCGCGATCCTGGTCCGCCCGGGCGAACCGCCCGAGCAGATCGGCGAGGCCCTGGCGCAGCCGCTGGGCGTCGGCTCGGTCTTCCCGCAGCGCACCGCGGGCTTCCGGGCAGGCGCGGACCTGGTGCTCTACACCGACGGGCTGGTCGAAAGCCGCACCCGGGACCTCACCCTGGGCATCGAATGGCTCCTGGCGGGTATCCCCGGACTGCTGACCGCGACCGACCTGGAAACGGCGTGGGACAAACTCGTCGACGAACTGACGCGCGGACGGCACGACGACGACATCGCCGTCATCCACGTGCGCCACCGCGGAGAGGACACCCCATGACGGACCCCCTCCCACCAGGCCCCCCGGTCTCGTTCCACCGGAGCGCGGCCGCGATCGCCGAACGGCTGCCCGACCTGCGCGAAGCACTCGCCCGGTGGCTGGCCACGCTGCACCTGAGCCTGGAACGGCGGGAGGACGTCGTCCTCGCCGGCTACGAGGCGATGGCCAACTCGGCCGAGCACGCCTACCCCGCCGGGGCGGCCGGCCCGGTCGACGTCCGGGCCGAAGCACAGTTCGGGCGGCTGACCGTGACGGTCACCGACTACGGCACCTGGCGGCCGCCGGCCGCCTCGGACGGGCTGCGGGGCCGCGGCCTGCGGCTCATCGACACCCTCGCCGACCACAGCGCGCAGGTGCACCGCGACGACGGCACCACCGTCACGATGACCTGGCTGACCGGCTGACCCCGGCCCGGCGCGTCCCCGGCATCCGGCGCGGCGGTCGCCGGTCGAGTAGGCTCGGCCCGGGCCGCGTGAACCTGGAGTGTGATGAGCGTCGGGGAAGAGGCCGGCCACCGCGCCGTGTTTCCCGGGACCAGCCGGATGGCCGCCCGGATGCGGGACTTCGACTGGGCGTCGTCCCCGCTCGGTGCACCGCGGGACTGGCCGGCGAGCCTGGCGACCGCCGTGCGGATCTGCCTCACCTCCCGCTTCCCGATGATCGTCTGGTGGGGGCCGGAGCTGCGGTTCCTCTACAACGACGCGTACCTCCCGCTGCTGGGCAGCAAGCACCCGGCGCTGGACAAGCCGGGCGCCGAGGTCTGGGGCGAGATCTGGCACATCATCGGCCCGATGCTGGACAGCGTGATGACCACCGGCGAGGCGACCTGGTCGGAGGACCTGCTGCTGCCGATGAACCGGCACGGCTATTGGGAAGAGACCTACTGGACGTACTCCTACAGCCCGGTGCACGACGACGAAGGCGTCGTCCGGGCGGTGTTCACCGCGGTCTCGGACACGACCGAGCGCGTGATCGGCGCCCGCCGGCTGGCGACACTGCGCGAACTCAGCGCCCAGGCCGGCCTCGCCCGCAGCGTGGGCGGGGCCTGCGAGCTGGTCGCCGGCGTGCTGGGGCGGGCCGGCGCCGACGTACCGTACGCCGCGATCCACATCCGCGACGGCGACGGCCGCCTCGCGCTCGCGGCCGTCACCCCCGGCGGCGAAGGCGCGGGTGACGCGGCCGCCTGGCCGCTGGAGGACGTGCTGGCCGACGGCGTCCCGCGGACGGTGTCGGGCGGCGCGTTCGGCAAGCTGCCCGCGGGCGGCTGGTCCACCCCGCCCACCGAGGCGATGGTGCTGCCGCTGCCCGGCGACGCCGGGGACGAGGCCGTCGGCGTGATCGTGCTGGCGGCGAGCGCCGGGCGCGCGCTCGACGAGCCCTACCGGACCTTCCTCGGGCTGGTCGCCCAGCAGACGACGGCGCTGGTCAACGGCGCGATCGCCTACCAGGTCCAGCAGCAGCGCGCCGAAGAGCTGGCCGCGCTGGACGCGGCGAAGACCACGTTCTTCGCCAACATCAGCCACGAGTTCCGGACGCCGCTCACCCTCATCCTGGGCCCCGTGGCCGAGCTGCGGGTCGCGCTGGACGGCGCCGACGAGCGGGTGCGGGAGGAGCTCGACGTCATCCAGCGCAACGCGTTGCGGCTGGGGCGGCTGGTGAACAACCTGCTCGACTTCTCCCGCATCGAAGCCGGCCGGATGCAGGCGCGCTTCGAGCCGGTCGACCTTCCGGCGATCACCGCGGAGCTGGCGAGCGTCTTCCGCGCCGCGGTCGAACGCGCCGGGCTGGCGTTCGAGGTCGACCGCGGGCCGTCGAGCGAGCCGGTCTACGTCGATCGCGGGATGTGGGAGAAGGTCGTCTTCAACCTGCTGTCCAACGCGGTCAAGTTCACCTTCGACGGCACGATCCGGGTCGCCTGCACCCAGGACGGCGGGCATGCCGTGATCGCGGTGTCCGACACCGGGATCGGGATCGACGCCGCCGAGCTGCCGCGCCTGTTCGAGCGGTTCCACCGGATCCCGTCGGCGCGGGCGCGGTCGAACGAGGGCAGCGGCATCGGCCTGGCGCTGGTGCGCGAGCTCGTCGGCATGCACGGCGGCAGCGTCGCCGTGGAAAGCACGCCGGGCGCCGGGACGACGTTCCGGGTCCGGGTCCCGCTGGGCAGCAGGCACCTGCCTGCCGAGCACGTCGTCGAGGAAGCCACGACCGGCCAGCTCGCCGCGGAATCCGCGGAGCCGTACGTGCAGGAGGCGCTGCGCTGGTTGCCGGACAGCGACCGGTCCACCCTGCCCGGGCCCGCCGCGGGGGCGGGCGCCCGCGTGCTGGTCGCCGACGACAACGCCGACATGCGCGACTACCTCGTCCGGCTGTTGCGCGACGACTACGCGGTGACCGAAGTGCGCGACGGCGTCGAGGCGTTCGCCGCCGCGTGCGCCGAGCCGCCCGAGCTGATCATCAGCGACGTCATGATGCCGCGGCTGGACGGCCTCGGCCTGCTCGCCGAGCTGCGTGCCGACCCGCGCACCGCCGCCGTGCCCGTGCTGCTGCTGTCGGCGCGGGCCGGCCAGGAAGCCGCCGTCGACGGGCTGGCCGCCGGGGCCGACGACTACCTCGTGAAGCCGTTCTCGGCGCGCGAGCTGCTCGCCCGCGTCCGCACGACCATCCAGTTGGCGAGGCTGCGCACGCACCACGCCCGGTGGCGCGCGGCGATGATCGACTCGCTGCAGGAGGGCTTCTTCGTCGCCGACGCCGAGGGCCGGGTCGTCGAGATCAACACCGCGTTCACCGAACTGCTGGGCTTCGGCACCGGCGGGCTGCCCTACACCCCGCCGTTCCCGTGGTGGCCCGACCGGGACACCGACCCCGCCGCCCACGAGCAGGTCTCCGGTGCCCTCCGTCGCGCGCGCGACGAGCCGGCCGGCAGCTTCGTGCTGCCGTTGCGGCACCGGGCCGGGCACCGGGTGTGGGCCGCGGTCGCCTACAACGAACTGCACGACGACGAGGGCCGCCGCCGGCTGGTCGGCACGATCCGCGACGTGACGGCCGAGCGGTACGCCGTGCAGCGCGAAAGCGCGCTCGCCTCGATGAACCAGCGCCTGGCCGGGATCAGCGGGGTCCCGGAGGTGCTCCGCACCGGGCTCGAGCTGCTGCGGGAGCTGTGGGACGCCCAGCGCGTCCTCGCGGTGACCTGGCCGCGGGACGGCGAGCCGGAACTCGCGTCCACCGACCCCGCCGACCGGCGCTGGGCGGACCTCGCCGGGCCGCTGCGCGAGACCCTCGGCCACGTCCGCTCGCTCCCGGCGTTGCACGCGACCCCGGCCGAGAGCGGCGCGGGCACCACCGTCGACCACCCCGGCGGCCGCCTGACCCTCTGGGTCGAACCCGCGCCGGGCCGCCCGCTCGGCACCGAAGACCGGACGCTGCTGGCGCTGCTGGCCGGCACCCTCGCGCACGCCCTGCGCCGCGCCCACCGCGACGACCGGCAGCGGGAGGTCGCCCTCGCGCTGCAGCGCTCGATCCTCGGCCCGGCCCGGCTCCCCGACGGCTTCGCGGTGCGCTACGAGCCGGCGAACCCGCCCCTGGAGGTCGGCGGCGACTGGTACGACGTCGTCCCGCTGGCCGGCGACCGGATCGGCATCGTCGTCGGCGACTGCGTCGGGCGGGGACTCGCCGCGGCCGCGGTGATGGGCCAGCTCCGCAGCGCCTGCCGCGCGCTGCTGCTGGAAGCCAGCAGCCCGGCGCACACGCTCAGCGCGCTCGACCGCTTCGCCGTACGGCTGCCGGGCGCCCTGTGCACGACCGTCTTCTGCGGGGTGCTCGACCCGGCCAACGGGACCTTCACCTACAGCAGCGCCGGGCACCCGCCCGCCACCCTCGTGCACCGCGACGGCACGGCGGAGTTCCTCGACGAGGGCGGCAGCCTGCCGCTGGCCGTCCGCGCCACGGCGCCGCGTCCGGAAGCCACCGCGATCGTGCCGATCGGCTCGCTGCTGATGCTCTACACCGACGGGCTGGTCGAGCGCCGCCGCGAGTCGCTCGACGACGGCGTGGGCCGGGCCACCACGGTCGCCCACGACACGCGGGACGCGGAGCTCGGCGAGCTGGCGGCCGCCCTGATGGACCGGCTCCGCCCGGCCGAGGGCTACGAGGACGACGTCGCGCTGCTGCTCTACCGCCGGTCGGTTCCCGCGCTGGACTTCGAGTTCGCCGCGCACCCGGACCACCTCGCCTCGACCCGGCAGTGGCTGCGCGCCTGGCTGGAGAACGCGGCCCTCGAGCCGGACCTCGCCCAGGACGTGCTCGTCGCGGCGGGCGAGGCCTGCGCCAACGCCGTCGAGCACGCCTACCGCGACGGCACCGCGGCGACCGCGCGCCTGACGGCCCGGCTCACCGGGCCGCACCTGGTCGTCACGGTGACCGACCGGGGCAACTGGCGGCCGCCACCGCCGGACAACCACGTGCTGCGCGGGCGCGGCGTGCCGATGATGGAAGCGTTGGCCGACGCGGTCGGCTTCCGGCGCGACGCCACCGGGACCACCGTCACGCTGGAATGGAGGATCGGTTCGTGACGACGGCACTCACGCTGGTCAGCGCCCCGGGCGAAGACGGGGAACGGGTCCTGACCGTCACGGGTGAGATCGACATGAGCAACGCCGCGGACTTCGGCTCGGCGCTGGATCGCGAGCTGTCCGCGGGGCCCGCCGTCACCGTCGACCTCACCGGGGTGGCCTACCTCGACAGCGCCGGTGTCGCGGTGCTGTTCGACCGGGCCACCGAACACGACCTGCGGCTGGTCGCCCCGCGGCTGCTCGACCGGGTGCTGCGGGTATCGGGGCTCACCCAAGTCGTGAAGGTCATGATCCGCTGAACGGTTGACCGCGGGCACACCGGGTATGCGGGGCGCAGCGACGGCTGCTGGGTGGGTTGTGCTGCCGACCGTCGCCAGGTGGCCCCGGCGCCCAACCCACGACGTTCAGCAGCGAGCGCCGGGCCGGAGCCACCGCCCTCCTTGCCACCGCCCTCCTTCGATGTTGCGGAAGACGCACCGAACGCGGGTAAGGTTCTGCCGTTCCGTTGAAGCAGCAGCGGTTCCGCATGCGCCGCAGCCGTCGAGGACGGAGATGACCGAGTGACTGGTGAGCCGATCCCGTCCGCGCACCTCGACGAGCTGACCGCCGCCATGGCGGACCTCACCGATGCGCTGGAGACCGAACCCGCCGAGGCGGAAATCCTCGACGCCGTCTGCACCGAAGCCGTCCGGGCCATCCCGGGCGCCGACATGGCCAGCATCACCGCGATCCGGGACGGCGAGCCGGCGACCGCGGCTTTCACCGACGAACGCGCCGTCGAGATCGACCGTGCCCAGTACGCGGCGGGCGCGGGGCCGTGCCTGCAGGCGGCGGAGACCGGCGAGCTCGTCCGGGTGCCGCTGGTCACCGCCGGGCAGGAGTGGCCGGAGTTCACCACGCACGCCCGCGGGCTCGGTGTCGGCAGCTACCTCGCCGCGCCCCTGCGCGTCGACGAACGCCTTTCCGGGGCCTTGAACCTCTTCGGCTACGGCGACCACGGATTCGCGGAGACCGACTCGCGGCTGCTGCAGCTCTACACCACGGTCGTCTCGTTCGGGCTGCGCACCACCCGGCGCTACCGCCAGGCCCGGCAGCGCACCACCGACCTGGAGACGGCCATGCGGTCCCGGGCGGTGATCGAGCAGGCCAAGGGCATCCTGATGGCCGTGCACCGGATCAGCGCCGACGACGCCATGAAGCGGCTGGTGGTGGAATCGCAGCGCACCAACGTGAAGCTCCGGGACGTCGCGACCCGGTTCGTCGAAGACCTGTCCTCGACGGCCTCGCCCTGAGGCCGGTCAGGCGCTGCGGCGGGCCGGGAACGGCCACGTGAGCGTGATGACCGTGCCGTTGTCGGTCGAGCGGAGGTCGAGCCCGTCCACCAGGGCCTGGATCAGGCGCAGCCCGCGGCCACCGTCCGCCCGCTCGGCCACCGACTCCCAGCGGCCCTGGTCGGCGACGGTGACGATCAGCACGTCCTGGTCGATCCGGGCGCGGACGTCGATCAGCCCCGGCCGCCCGTGGTAAGCGTGGCCGAGCACGTTGGCCATCGCTTCCCAGCAGGCCAGCACGACGTCGTCGGCCTGCCGCCCGACCTCGTCACCGGCGCGCCGCCGCAACCACGAGACCAGGTGCCGGCGCAGGCTCGGCAACGTCCGTGGCGAAATCGTGCCGCGGTACCGCCATCCGTCCGATCCCAGCTCTTCCACGTTCACCTCCTCGGGGGACTTCCGGTTTGCTACCCACGGGTTCGAATTCTCAATCACCGGTAATGACTTCCTGGCGCCGTTCGGACCTGGTGCGGCCCGGGGCGGCCGTGGTCGGATGGGCGGATGATTCGGTCGACGTCGTCCGTGGTGCTGTGCGCGGTGCTGGCCGCGACCCTCCTGCCCGCTGTATCCGACACAGCCGGCGCGGCCACGACGGCGCCCGGACCGGGCGCCGTCTCGCACTTCGGCCTGGCCCGCAAGGACTGCCTGGGCACCGCGCGGAACACGGCGAGCAAAGCGTGGTTCACCGTGGCCGGCGGCGTGCTGTCCGACGTCTACGCGCCGGTGATCGACAACACGAACGTCGAAACGCTGCAGTTCGCCGTCACCGACGGGCGCAGCTTCACCGACCTGCAGGCGCGCGACATGACCTACACGGTCCGCACGAGCGCGGGCGGGATGGCGTGCGAGGTGACGTCGACCCCGCGCAGCGGGCGGTACCGGCTGGTCACCGAGTACCTGGCGGACCCGGCCCGGACCGGCGTGCTCATCCGCACCCGGCTGGAGCCGCTGCGCGACTCCGGGCGGGACCTGAAGGTCTACGTGCGGTTCGACGCGAGCATCAACGGCAATGGCGGAGGCGGCCCGGCCAACGGCGGCGGCGACACCGCCACCGTCGACCCGGCGACGTCCGCGCTGGTCAGCGCCGACACGAACACCGTGTCCAGCGCTCCGGCCCGCGACTACGGCACCCCGCTCGCCGCCGCCCTGCGCGCCGACCGCCGGTTCCTGGCCACCTCCAGCGGCTTCGCCGGTACCGCGGGCGACGGCCTGGCCCAGCTCGACCGCGACCACCGGCTCACCGGCACCACGCCGTCGGCGGTGAACGGCAACGTCGTGCAGACCGCGCAGCTGGACCTCCAGCCGCGCCGCCCGGCGGTGCTGGCGCTCGGCTTCGGCGCCGACGCGCGCGCCGCCGTCTCCACGGCCGGGGCGAGCCTGCGCACGCCGTTCGACCAGAGCTACCGCCAGTACGCGCGCGAATGGCGTGCCTACGACAACGGGCTGATCCCGGTGCGGGGCAAGGATCCCGATGCGTACTACCAGTCCGTCAACGTGCTGAAGGCGAGTGAGGACAAGACCTTCCCGGGCGCGGTCGTCGCCTCGCTGGGCAGCCCGTGGGGCCAGGCGGTGTCCGCGGGCGACGCGCCCGGCGGCAAGCCGGTCTACTTCGGCTCCTACCGCGAGATCTTCGCCCGCGACCTCTACGAAAGCTTCTCCGGCCTGCTCGCCGCCGGCGACCGCGAGACGGCGCGGGCGAGCGTCCGGTGGCTGTTCGCGCGCCAGCAGCAGCCGGACGGCCGGTTCCCGCGCAACTCCCTGCTCAACGGCAAGAAGGCGCCCGACTCCGGCGGTGACCAGCTCGACGAGAGCGCGTACCCGATCCTGATGGCCTTGCAGGCCGGGCTCGACCGCGACCGCACGCTCTACACCGAGCACATCCGCGGCGCCGCCGACTTCGTCGTCGCACACGGGCCCACGTTCGGCTCGGAACGCTGGGAAGAGCAGGGCGGCTACTCCCCCTCGACGATCGCCGCCGAGATCGCCGGTCTGGTCGCCGCGGGCGTGATCGTCGACCGCAACGGCGACCCGGCTCGCGCGAACGTCTACCGCGCCACCGCCGACCACTTCCAGCGCAGCATCAAGGGCTGGACGGTGACTTCGAACGGGCCCTACGGCGGCCGGTACTTCCTGCGGCTGACGAAGAACGGCGATCCGGACTCGGAGTGGAACTACAACCTCGGCAACGGCTCGGTCGACGCCGACCAGCGCGCGGTCGTCGACGCCGGGTTCCTCGAGCTGACGCGCCTCGGCGTGCTGCCCGCGAACGACCCGGACGTCGCCGCGTCGCTCGGCGTGGTCGACCGCGTGATCAAGCGGGACACCCCGGCCGGGCCGGGCTGGTACCGCTACGGGACGTCGGCGCCGGGCAGCGAGGACGGCTACGGCGACTGCTACGAGCCGGACCCGACGAACTGCGGGCCGACCGGCGCTCCCTGGCCGTCGACGAACACCGGGTCCGGGCACCTGTGGCCGGTGCTCGCCGGCGAACGCGGCGAGCAGGCCGTGCAGACCGGCGACCGGGCGGGAGCCGCCGCGCTGCTGCGCGCGATGCGGGCCCAGACCGGCGGGACCGGCCTGATCCCCGAGCAGGTCTGGGAAAACCCGGCGCTGCCCGCGGCGCCGTACGGCACGGACCCGAAGACGGCGTCGATCGGCTTCACCCCGGGACAGTCCGTCGGCTCGGTGGCGCCGCTGAGCTGGGCGCAGTCGCAGTCGGTCCGGCTGGCCAGGGCCCTCGACGACGGACGGCTGCCCGAGCAGCCCGCCGAGGTTCGCTCGCGGTACGTCTCCGCCCCGCCTGCTTTGACTGTCACGCTGGACGCACCCGCGTCGGTGTCCACCGCAACCGCCCGGGTGACCGGCACCGCGCCCGCCGGCAGCCGCGTCGACCTCGCCGTCTCGGCCACCGACGCGGGCACGACGACGGTGCTGTCGACCCGGGCTTCGGCGGCGGGGACGTTCGGCGCGACGGTGCCGACGCCGCTCGGCGCGAACGTCGTCACGGCGGCCGCCACCGGCGCCGGGACCGGGTACGCGCAGAAGACGATCAGCTCGGACTTCGTCACCGGCACGGTCCTGCTCGACACGACCGACCCGGACGGCGACGACACCGGCCCGGGCACGTACACCTACCCGACCGCGGGCGACTTCCACGCGGGGGCGTTCGACCTGCAGCGGTTCCAGGTCATCGACTCGGGCACGAACCTGGTCTTCCGCGCCCAGGTTCGCGACCTGTCGCCGACGTTCGGCTCGCCGCTGGGCGCCCAGCTGCTCACGGTCTACGCGCACGACCCGGCCGCGACGGCGACGTCGACCGCGGCGCCGTTCCCGAGCCGGGCGTACACGATCGCGCCGCAGGACGCGTGGAGCCGGCGCATCGAGGTCCAGGGCTTCGCCGAGCCGTCGCTCGTCGACGCTTCGGGCGCTTCGCCGGCCACGCCGTCCGTGCAGGCTTCGCAGGCGACGCGGTACATCACGGTCAGCGTGGCGAAGGCGGCCTTCGGGACGCCGGGGCCGGGCTGGACGTTCGCCGTGGTGCTCACCGGGCAGGACGGCAACGCCCCCGACCAGGCCCGGCCGTTCACGCCGACGGGGGGCCAGTACACGTTCGGCCTCTGCGCGGCCGGCGGGACGGCGCCGATCTGCACCGCGGACCCGGCGACCGCCCCGAAGGCGCTCGACGTGCTGACGCCGTCCGGGGTGGACCAGAAGGCCGAGCTGGACCCGGCTTCCGGTCCGGTTTCGGTGCGCGGGGTGCCCGTGGGCTGACAAGCTGGTCGCCATGATCGACGAATTCGCGAAGAACTACCTGCACGGCGACCTGCGCGAGATCCGCGAAGAGATGGTCGGCAAACTCGACGGGCTCGGCGAGTACGACATCCGCCGTCCCCTCACCGCCAGCGGCACCAACCTGCTCGGTTTCGTCAAGCACCTGACGCTGACCGAAGCGAGGTACTTCGGCGACATCTTCGGGCGGCCGTTCCCCGAGCCGATGCCCCGATGGGACGATCCCGAGGCGCGCGGCACGGACATGTGGGCGACCGAGCACGAGTCGCGCACGGAGATCGTCGACCGCTACCGGCGGGTGTGGGCCCACTCCGACGCGACGATCACCGAGCTCGCCATCGACGCGCCGGGGCACGTGCCCTGGTGGCCGCGCCCGGACGTGCTGCTGTTCAACGTCCTGGTCCACGTGCTCACCGAGACCAACCGCCACGCCGGGCACGCCGACATCCTGCGTGAACAGCTCGACGGCTCGCTCGCCACCGACGGCCACCGCGACGCGGAGTTCTGGGCGGCCCGCCACGCGGAGGTCGAGCGGGCCGCCAGGGCCGCCGAGGGTCCACAGTAGACGTCGGCGCGGTCCGGGCCCGGCCCCGATCGGGTGTCCGGGGGCACCATCCAGGAGACAACCAGGCACACTCCCGGCTAACACCGGATGACCATCCGGTGTGCGCTAACCTGCCGCTCATGGGATCCGGTCGCGTGGGCCGGCGCGTCGAGGAGCCGATTTCGTGCAACCGAACCTGGGGCCAGGCGAAGACTTCCAGCTCCTGCTCGAACGGCAGGTCCGGGAGATGCAGTCGAAGGCCGCGGCGCTGAACGAGGCGCTTTCCGCCGCCGGGGCGACGGTCCGCACCCGCGACGGCTCGGTCACCGTGACGCTCGCCCCGAACGGCGCGCTCACGAACCTCGAGCTCGGGCACCGGGCGTGCGAGCTGGGCCCGACGCGGCTGACCGCGGCGATCATGGGCGCGGTGCGGGACGCGCAGCGCCAGACCGCCCGCGCCGTCGCGGATTCCTTCGCCACCATCAACGGCGACGGCGAGTCGACCGAAATGGTCCGGTCCTTCCTGCCGCCGGACCCGCCGCCGGACGGCGACTTCGCGGCGCCGGAGAGCGCCGAGACCACCCCGCCGCCTCCGCCCGCTCCGCCGTCGCCGCCGTCCGCGCCGCGGCGGCGCCCCTCGGCCGACGACCGTCCCGACGACGAATCGAACCCCTGGTGACCGGGGGTGGCTTCCGCGTCTCGTCGGAGCCGCTGGCGGAGTTCGGCAGGCACCTCGACGAGCTGCAGAAGAACCTCCAGGGCACCGCGGACCTCGTCGGCGGCATGGTCTGCGACCCCGGCATGTTCGGCATCAACCCGGCGTGCCAGCTGATGGCCGCCGGCGCGAGCACCTGGACCGACAAGGCGCACCACCAGTTCGGGGAGTACGCCAAGACCGTCGGCGAGCTCGCCGACAAGGTCACCGAGGCCGCGAAGCGCTACCAGTCGGGCGAAGAAGACGCCGTGAACTCGATCGTGAGGTTCGGATAGTGGGCGACGACTACCAGAGCAAGGACGTCAGCCTCCACGGTTCCGAACTGTTCAACGACGACAACCGTTCGGCGGGCGCGGGCTTCTTCGAGGCCGCGACCGGACTGGACAAGGCCGTCAAGGAGAACGACCAGGTCGCGATCGGCATCGGCGCGGCGGGCATGGCGCTGGAGACGATCGGCCTGGTGCTGGACCCGATCGGCAGCCTGCTGACGGCCGGGATCGGCTGGCTCATCGAGCACATCACGATCCTGCGGTGGCCGCTGGACATCCTGATGGGCGACCCCATCGGCATCGCGGCGGCCAGCGAGGCGCTCACGGCGGAGAAGAAGAAGCTGGAGCAGTGGTCGGCCGACCACCAGCGGGCGCTCGACACGCTGATGAAGGACTGGAGCGGGCAGGCCGCGGACCAGTTCAAGAAGGACATGGACGCGGTCACCGAGCAGCTGGGTTCCCTCGGCGGCTACCTCGACCAGGCCGGCAAGAACATGAAGATCGCCGGCGGCATCGTCGGGGCGTTCCGCGGCATCCTCCGCGACCTGATCGCGATGCTCCTGGCGACGATCATCAAGGGCGCCCTGATCGCGGCGGCCCTGGCCCCGGTGACGTTCGGGGCATCGATCGCGATCTTCATCGGCACGACGATCGGCACGGTGGCGACGGCACTGGGCAAGATCGGCGCGAAGCTGGCCCAGCTGGCCAAGAAGCTGGGCGACCTGCTGCAGGCGCTGACGAAGATGGGCAAGGCGGGCGACGACCTGGCGGCGGCCAAGCCCCCGGCGAGCAGCCTGACGCCGGCGCCCACCCCGAAGCCGGACGCCACACCGGCACCGAAGCCGGAACCCAAACCGGACCCCAAGCCTTCGTCGGCGACTCCGGAGCCGAAGCCCGAGCCCAAGCCGGACACCACACCCTCGTCGGCCACCCCCGAGCCGAAACCCGAACCCAAGCCGGAGCCCGCGCCGTCGTCCTCCTCGACGACCCCGGAACCCAAGCCCGAGCCCAAGCCGGACACCACACCGGAACCCAAGCCCGAGCCGAAACCGGAACCCGCGCCCTCGTCCTCCTCGACAACTCCGGAACCCAAGCCCGAGCCCAAGCCGGACACCACACCCGAGCCCAAGCCCGACCCCGCGCCTTCTTCGGCTGCCCCGGAACC
Organism: Amycolatopsis sp. NPDC058278; assembly: GCF_042881395.1. Classification (NCBI taxonomy): domain Bacteria; kingdom Bacillati; phylum Actinomycetota; class Actinomycetes; order Pseudonocardiales; family Pseudonocardiaceae; genus Amycolatopsis; species Amycolatopsis sp. NPDC058278. The sequence continues at coordinate 68,554 of NZ_JBHVXZ010000042.1, forward strand.
CAAGCCGCACAAGCCGTTCACCGACCAGATGACCGATGTCATCAAGACCAAGCTGTCCCAAATGGACGGTGTGACGCCCGAGATCATGCAGAAGTTCGACAAGATCAGCAACTTCTCCGTGCACGAGCTCGGCAAGCTCTTCGGCAAGGAGGGCGCCGAAAAGTTCGAGTCGGCCATCAAGGTGATGACCGACCCGTGGTTCGGCAAGTCGGGCCTGGCCGGCAAGACCGTGGTCGACATGATCAAGGGGGTGCCCGCCAGCGTCGGCAACGTCACCGGCGGGGACGACGACTCCTAACCCAGCGGCTCGAGGCCGGTCAGCGCCACGCTTTCCGTCCACAGCCGGGCGGCGGCCGCGTCGTCGGTCAGGTTGGCCCACCGCTGTTCGAGCCGCGGCCGGCCGCGCAGGCCGAACACGCGCGGGCCCCACAGCCCGCCGCCCTCGACGTCCGGGCCGAGCACCGCGCGCACCGCGGGCCGCGCCCCGGCGTCCTTGCCGTGCAACACCACCCGCGCCGGGAGGCCGCGCAGGAACGCACCGGTCGTGCGCGTGTGCACCGGCGGCCGTGACGGTGTCAGCGCATCGAGCGCGCCGCCGGGGTGGGCGAGCACACTGAGCCGCGAAGAGCCCGCCGCCCGCAGGCGCCGGTCGAGTTCGAGCGCGAACAGCATCTGGGCCAGCTTGGACCGCTCGTACGCGCGCTTCGGGTGGTAGTCACGCTCGCTCTGGAGGTCGGCGAAGTCGAGGTGAGCCGACTTCGCCGCGAAGCTGCCCGTGGTGACGATCCGGGCGGCCGGCGCCAGCACCGGCCACAGCCGGGCGATCAGGGCGAAGTGGCCGAGGTGGTTGGTGCCGAACATCAGCTCGTGCCCGTCCGCGGTTTCCCGCCGTGGCGGGGCATCGAGGGCCACGCCGGCGTTGCACAGGACGGCGTCCAGCACACCCACGTCCGGTTCGAGCGAGCCGAGGTCGGCCAGGTCCAGCCGGACGTGCTCCACCTTCGCCTGCGGGACCCGCGAGCGGATCGACTCGGTCGCGGCCCGCGCCTTGACCGGGTCGCGGCTGCCGATCACCACTTCCGCGCCCGCCGAAGCCAGCTGCGCGGCGGCGAAGTAGCCGATCCCCGCATTGCCCCCGGTCACCAATACCCGCATCGAGGCCCCTCCCCGTGCCAAGCTGTCCTTCGTGGACAACGCTACCGACGAACCGGCCCGGCCCGGCTACCGGCGCTCGGCCGGGTCGCCCCGTGGCGAGGCCCGGCGCCGGGAACTGCTGGCCAAGATCACCGACGACGTCGCCGAGACCGGGCTCGTCGACTTCTCGCTGCGGCGGGCCGCCCGGGCGGCGGGGACGACGCACAAGGTGCTGCTCTACCACTTCGAAGGCGCCGAAGACCTGCTGCGGCAGGTGGTCTTCGCGTTGCGCGAACGGCGGATCGGCAACGCGCTGACGGCCGTCGCCGCCGAGTCGCCGACGCTCACCGGCCGGGTCCGGGCCGCCTGGGCCAGCCTCCGCGACGAGGAGACGCAGCTGCGGCGCGTCCTCGACCAGGCGATGGGCCTGGCGATGTACGACCCGGGCCGGTACGCCGCGCTCGGCCGGGGCGCGTCCCAGCAGTACCTGCCGACGCTGGTGTCGTTCTGCCCGGCGCACTGGCCGGAGCGGCGCAAGCTCGAAGTCGCCGAGATGATCCTCGCGACGCTGCGGGGTTTCCTCGTCGACCTGCTGACCAGCCCGGACGGTGACGGCGCGGAAGCCGGCGTCGCGGCGTTGCTGCGGGCGGTCGAACGGGAGGAAGCGGCGCCCTGATCCTCGACAGTTTGCGAACCACGTGGTTCACTTCTGCCCAGGGGACATCACTGGGAGGCTGACATGCAGGTCGAGCTGTCCGCGGGCACCGTCGAGTACACCGACACGGGCGGGGCGGGCCCGGCCGTGGTCTTCGTCCACGGCCTGCTGATGGACGGCTCGCTGTGGGACGCCCCGCTGACCGGCCTCGACGGCATCCGGTGCGTCGTCCCGACGCTGCCCCTGGGCGCCCACCGGCATCCGATGCGGGACGACGCCGACCTGTCGCTGCCCGGCCTCGCGCGGCTGCTCGCGGAGTTCCTGGAGCGTCTCGACCTGCGGGACGTCACCCTGGTCGGCGTCGACACCGGCGGCGCGCTGGTGCAGCTGCTCATGGCGGACGACGCGCCGCGGGTCAGCCGCGTCGTGCTCGCGTCCTGCGACGCGTTCGACAACTTCCCGCCCGGCCTCACCGGCAAAACCCTGTTCCTGACCGGGAAACTCTCGCCGCGCCTGTTCGGGGCGTTCATGCAGCAGATGCGGCTGCGCGCGGTGCGCCGGCTCCCGATCGCCTTCGGGTGGCTGACGAAACGCGGCGACGCCGTCACGGCCCGCTGGATCCGGCCGCTGCTGAGCCAGCCCGGCATCCGCCGCGACACGGTCCGCGTCCTGCGTTCGGCGGCCGCCGCGCCGGACATCCTGCTGGAGGCGGCCGAGCGGCTGCCGGGCTTCGACCGGCCGGCGCTGGTCGTCTGGGCCACCGAGGACCGCGTGATGCCCCTCGAGCACGGCCGGCGGCTGGCCGCCCTGCTCCCCCAGGGAAAGCTCGTCGAAGTGGCCGACAGCTACACGCTGCTGCCGCTCGACCAGCCGGCGGAGTTCGCGCGGCTGGTCCGGGGGTTCACAGCCGGCTGAGTCCGTGCAGGATGCGCTTCATCAGGTCCATGCTCGGCCGGTTGCCGTTGCCCCGCTTCGCGGTGTGCACGGCGACGAGGCCGCGGTCGGCGAGGTCGGAGAGCAGCACCCGCGCGACCCCGAGCGGCAGCCGCCGCCGCGCGGCCACCTCGGCCACCGACTGCGAAGTGCGGCACAGCACGCAGATTTCCGACTCTTCGGGCGTGCTGCCCCGCGTCATGGCCCGCCCCCGCGCGGTGGTCGAGACGAGCGTCTCGACGGGGAGGTCCCGCGTCGGGCGCGTCCGGCCATGGGTGCGGAAGTACGGACGGACGAGCCCCGCCGCTCCTCCGTCTTCGAGCGCGGTCCCCCAGTGCACAGCCAGCTCCTCACGGCGATTAATCCTTGTAGGCGATTATTCGACACCGTGATCGACTCCACCGCAATCGACCGAACAGGCTAACGGACGGTAAACTGCACGTCAGGGCGACACCGTTGAACGACACCACTCCGCCGGGCGAAGGTCATCCAGCGGGGTTATCAGAGTTCTGACAACACGGCCGCTTCCGCGCCTTCCGGGCGCGGGCCAGCAGGCGCGTCATCCGCCGCCACCACCGGGCGGCGGCGAACTCCTGCTGGACCTCGGCCATGCGTACGCGGAGGTAGGTGTCGGTGATCATCTCGGCTCCCCTGGTCGTCCGTGCCGCCACGGTGCGCCGGGGCCATTGGGAAAACCTTGCCCGGACCTTGCCCGCGGGACGCCGATCCGCTACGCCTGAGGCAGGGAGGGACCGGTCGTGGTGGAACTGCGGGTGCTGGGCGCCGTCGAGGTCGTGGCCGGTGGCGCCCGGCTCGACATCGGGCACGCGCGGCAGCGTGACGTGCTGGCGGTGCTGCTCCTCGACGCCGGCCGGGCGGTCCCGGTCGACCGGCTCGTCGACCGGGTGTGGGGCGAACGGCCACCGCGGCGGCCGAGGAACTCGCTGTACGCGTACGTCTCGCGGCTGCGTGCGCTGCTGAGCGCGTTGGACGGCGTGACGATCGAGCGCGAGCGTGACGGCTACCGCCTCGTCGCCGATCCGCTGGTGGTGGACGTCCACCGGTTCGAAAGCCTCCTCCGGCGGGCGAGGACGACGACGGACGACCACGCCGCGCTCGCGCTGTACGACGAGGCCTTGGCGCTTTGGCGGGGAACGCCGCTCAGCGAGCTGGACTCGCCGTGGGTGCACGGTGTCCGCGGCGAGCTGGAGCGCAAGCGCGAGGCGGCCCTGCTCGACCGCGACGACCTCCGGCTGCGCACCGGCGCCCACGCCGCCGTGCTCGCCCAGCCCGTCCCGGACGGCGTCAGCGGCGAACGGGCGGCGGCGCAGCGGATCGAAGCGCTGTTCCTCGACGGCCGCCCGGCCGACGCGCTGCGCGAGTACGAACAGGTCCGGGCCCGCCTGGCGGACGAGCTCGGCGCCGACCCGGGCCCGCGGCTGCGCGGCCTGCACGAACGCATCCTGACCGGCGGCGGCACCGGTCCGGAACCGCGGCAGCTCCCGGCTGCGGCACCCGCGTTCTCCGGGCGCACCGCCGAACTGGCGGCCCTCGACCGGATGCTGGCCCGTGACGGCGCCGTCGCGGTGATCTCCGGCGCGGGCGGTCTCGGGAAGACGTGGCTGGCCGTGCGGTGGGCGACCGACCACGCGAGCCGGTTCCCCGACGGCCAGTTGTACGCCGACCTGCGCGGCTTCGACCCGGTCCGCGAACCGGTGCCCGCCGAGCGCGCCGTCCGCGGCTTCCTCGGCGCGCTGGGCGTCGCGCCGGCGTCGATCCCGCCGGAGCCGGACGGGCAGGCGGCGCTGTACCGCAGCCTCACGGCCCGCTGGCGGCTGCTCGTGGTGCTCGACAACGCGCGGGACACCCGGCACGTGACGCCGTTGCTGCCCGGCGGGCCGTCCTGTTCGGTCCTCGTCACCAGCCGGCACGAGCTCGGCGGCCTGCTCACCACGCACGGCGCGAGCGCGCTGCCACTGCGCACGCTCGACGAAGAGCAGGCGCGGGAGCTGCTCGCGCACAAGCTGGGCGCGGCCCGGCTGGCCGAAGAACCCGAGGCGGCGCAGGAGATCCTCGGCCTGTGCGGCGGACTGGCCCTGGCGTTGGCGATCGTCGCCGCGCGCGTCGCGGCCCAGCCGCAGCGGCGGCTCGCCGCGCTGGCCGCCGAGCTGCGCGAAAGCCGGCTGGACGCCCTGGACACCGGGGAGCTGGCCGCGAGCCTGCGGGCGGTGTTCGACGCCTCCTACCGGTCTCTCCCGCCGGCCGCGGCCGCCGCGTTCCGCCTCCTCGGCCTGGTCCCCGCCGAAGACATCGGCCGCGCGGCCGCGACGGCCCTGCTCGGGGACGCCCGGGCCGTGCGGGTGCTGTGCGCGGCCAACCTCCTGGAGGAGCACCAGCCGGGCCGCTTCCGGATGCACGACCTGGTCAAGCTCTACGCCGCCGAGCTGGTGGCGGCCGACGACCCCGCCGTCCGGCTCGCGGCGTCGACCCGGCTGTTCGACCACTACCTGAGCTGGGCGTCGGCGGCGATGGACCGGTTCTCGCCGCACGAGCCGTACTTGCGCCCGCCCGTGGCCGGGCCACGCCCTTCTTTCGCGTCCGGCGAGGCCGCGCGGGCGTGGCTGGACGCCGAGCGGGCGACGATGCTGGCGTTGGCGGCGAGTGCCCCGGAGGCACTGGCGGGGCACGTGGTCCGCCTGTCGGCGACGCTCTGGCGGTATCTCTACATCGCAGCGCACCACTACGAAGCACTCGCCCTGCACACGACCGCGCTGGCGCTGACGCGTCCCGGCACGCGCGAACGGGGATTCGCCGACCAGGCCGTCGGCATGACCTTGAACTTCCTCGGCCGCTTCGACGCGGCCGCCGAGCACCTCGAGCAGGCTCTGTCGCTGGCGTTGCAGCAAGGGAACGACCTGCTGGAAAGCATGACCCGCAACAGCATCGCCACGATCGAAGACATCCGCGGCCGCCGCCCGGAGGCCCGCGAGCAGCTCGACCTGGCCCTCGCGGCGGCGCGCCGGACGGGGCACGCGCTGCTGGAGGGAATAGCGCTGTGCAACATCGGAGAACACCACCGCTGGTGCGGCAACCACGTGAAGGCGGTGGAGTACCTGCGGCAAAGCGGCCGCATCGCCGAGAACCTCGGCTCAGCGGGTTTGGGCGCCCCGGTGCTGGCGGCGCTGGGCAGCGCGTATGCGGGTTTGGGCCGCCCGAAGCAAGCCGACGACCACTTCCGCCGCGCGTTGGAGTTCGCCCGCACGGGCGGCAACACGAACCTGGAGGTCACCGCCCTCAACGACCTGGCGGCGACGAAGACGGGGGACGAGGCGATTTCGTTGTACGAGAAGGCGTTGGCGCTGACCCGCCGGACTGGTCACCTCCGTGAACGCGCCATCGCCCAGCACGGTTTGGGGGTGGCCCACCGGGCTGCCGGGAACCATCTTGAGGCAACTTCCCACCTGGAAGCGGCGTTGGTCGCGTATGCGGAGTTGAGGGCGCCGGAGGCCGAGGAGGTGCGCGCCCTGCTCGGCGAGTCCGAGGGATGACTCGCCGCTGAAGCGGGTCAGAGGCGTATCGGCTTCTTGTTCATGAATTCCTCGATCCCCAGCGCCCCGAGCTCCCGGCCCATCCCTGACCGCTTGATCCCGCCGAACGGCAGGTCCGCCTCCGAGCCTCCCGACTTGTTCACGTACACCATCCCCGCCTCGATCCCCCGTGCCACGCGGGCCGCGCGGGCTCGGTCGGCTGCGAACACGCTCGCACCCAAACCAAAAGGCGTGTCGTTCGCCAGCGCCACCGCTTCCTCCTCCGTCTCCGCTCGGAACAGCAACGCCACCGGGCCGAAGATCTCCTCGTGGTACGCCGCCATCTGCGGGGTCACGTCCGTCAAGACCGTCGCCTCCACGTACGCGCCCGGGCCCGGGATGCGGTGGCCGCCCGCGCGCAGCGTTGCTCCTTCGCGGATCGCCGTCTCTATCTGGGCCGCCACCTCTTCCGCCGCTGCCGTCGAGGCCAGCGGGGGCAGCGTTGTCGACGGGTCTGCCGGGTCGCCCGGGACGTAGTACTCCGTCACGCGCTTGGCGAACCGGTCGGTGAACTCCTCGTACAGCTCGCCCAGCACGATGATGCGCTTCGGCGCGTTGCACGACTGGCCGCAGTTGCGCATCCGGGCCGTCGCCGTGATCTTGACCGTCTCGTCCAGGTCGTCGGTGTCCAGCACGATCAGCGGGTCCGAGCCGCCCAGTTCCAGGACGCACTTCTTGAGGTTCCGCCCGGCTTCGGCCGCCACTGAGATGCCCGCCTGCTCGCTGCCGGTCAGCGACACCCCCGCGAGGCGCGGATCCGCCAGCATCCACGGCACCTGACGGCTCGACGCGAACACGTTCACGTACGCGTCCGCCGGCACACCGGCGTCCCGCAACACCGACTCGATGGCGACCGCCGAGCGCGGGCAGATCGACGCGTGCTTGAGCAGGATCGTGTTGCCCAGCACCAGGTTCGGCGCCACGAACCGGGCGACCTGGTAACACGGGAAGTTCCACGGCATCACGCCCAGCAGCGCCCCGATCGGCTCCTTCGTCAGCACCGCCTCGCCGCCGCGGATCGCCAAGGGCTCGTCCGCCAGCAGGTCCGGGCCGCGCTCGCCGTAGTACCGGAAGATGTCGGCGACGACACCCACTTCGCCGCGGCCTTCGTTGATCCGCTTGCCCATCTCCGCCGTCATGATCGCCGCGAGCTCGTCCGCGCGCTCGGCGAACAGCTCCCCCGCCCGAAGCACGATGGCCGCGCGTTCGGCGACCGGCCGGGCCCGCCAGGCCGCGTACCCGCGGTGCACCCGGTCGATCGCGCCGCGGACCTCCTCGTCGGCCGCGTTCGGGATTTCGTCGACCAGCTCGCCCGTCGCCGGGTTGGTGACTGTGTACAAAGCGGCCTCCTTCATCAGGCTACTGGATACTGTATACACCATGTGAG
>NZ_JBHVXZ010000043.1:0-75856 GCF_042881395.1 Amycolatopsis sp. NPDC058278
AGCGTCCGACCTCGCCAGCCGGTAGGCGGCTCCGGCCAGCAGCAGGACGGTCCAGCCGAGGAAGACCAGCAGCCCGGCGCCCGGTGACAGGCTGGTGGCGTCGTGGATCAGGGCGAACATCGACTGTCCCGCGTTGCTCGGCAGGTACGGGCTGATGTCGCCCTGCCAGGAAGCCGGCAGCAGCGAAATCAGGCCCGGGATCAGCATGAGCGCCCCGACCAGGACCGAAATGCCGCCGGCGACCGAACGCAGCAGGGCCCCGAGCGCGACGCCGATCACGCCGACCAGGCCCAGGTAGAGACCGGCGCCCAGCAGGCTGCGCAGGACACCCGTGTCCGACAGCGTCATCGCCGCGGGCGTCCCGGACACGATGGCGCTGCCGAACACGAAGGCGAGGAGCGCGCCGATCACGCCGACGAGCAGCGCGACGACGCCGAACACCGCCGACTTGGCCCACAGCACGGGCAGCCGGCGCGGAACCCCGGTCAGCGTCGAGCGGATCATGCCGGTGGAGTACTCGCCGGCGGTGACCAGCACTCCCAGCACGCCCAGCGCCAGTTGCGCGAAGTTCGTCCCGAAGAGCGACAGGTTGAGGGCGGTGGCGCCGGCGAAGTCCTCGTCGAGGGGCTGGCCGGAGCCGATGTTGGACTTGTACCGGGCGGCGGAGATCAGCCCGAACGCCACCAGGAAGACCAGGCCGAGGCCGAGGGTGATCCAGGTGGAGCGCAGGGACCAGAGTTTCGTCCACTCCGAGCGCAGGACGTGGCGTCCGGTCACGCGGTAGGCCGGGCGGGTGGCCCGGGCAGCGGGGGCTGTGGGTGTGGTCAGGGTGCTCATGCCGCGCTCCCGAGTGTGTCGAGGCCGGTGGTGGCGCCGTGGTATTCGACGGCGTCGCGGGTCAGGTCCATGAAGGCGTCCTCGAGGGAGACGGTCCGGGGGGAGAGTTCGGACAGGGCGATGCCGTGCTCGGCGGCCGTGAGCCCGATGGAGCGGGCCGAGAGGCCGCTGACCTGGAGTTCCTCGGAGCCGGTGCGGCCGGCGATCTCGACGCCCGGTCCGGCCAGGACCTCACGCAGCCGGCCCGGCTCGGCCGTGGCCACGTGCACGGTGTCGCCGCCGGCGTTCCGGACGAGGTCGTGGACGGTGGTGTCGGCGAGCAGCCGTCCCCGGCCGACGACGATGAGGTGCTCGGCGACGAGGGCCATCTCGCTCATCAGGTGCGAGGAGACGAAGACGGTCCGGCCGTCGGCGGCGAGGTCGGTGAGCAGGGTGCGGATCCAGAGAACGCCCTCGGGGTCCAGGCCGTTGACCGGCTCGTCGAGGATGACCGTCGCCGGGTCGCCCAGCAGGGCCGCCGCGATCCCCAGCCGCTGGCCCATGCCGAGGGAGAAGTTCCCCGCGCGCTTCTTCGCGACCGACTGCAGCCCGGCCAGCTCGATCACTTCGTCGACCCGCCGGCGCGGAATGCCGTGGGTCTGGGCCTGCGCGAGCAGGTGGTCGAACGCCGACCGGCCCGGGTGCACCGACTTGGCCTCGAGCAGGACCCCGACTTCCTGCAGCGGCGCGCGGTGCTCGGCGTAGCGGCGCCCGTTGACCGTGACCGAGCCACTGGTCGGCGCGTCGAGTCCGACGATCATCCGCATCGTGGTCGACTTGCCCGCGCCGTTGGGCCCGAGAAATCCGGTGACCGTGCCCGGCCGGACGGCGAAGTCCACTGTGTCCACCGCGGTCTTTTCCCCGTACCGCTTCGTCAGCTGGTGTGCCTCGATCATCGCTCATCCCCTGAGATCCCGGACCGGACAGCCCGGTCCGTTCGCTTCTCCACGCTAAGGACGGCACCGGGGAAGATCGTGGTACCGGAGGAGGGAATCCGGCGCCCCCCGTGGTACCGCGGTACTACGGGTAGCCACGCACTCCCGTCAGGACGCACTCCTCGTCAGGCCGCCGTCGACGTAGGTGGTCGTGCCCGTCACGTACGAGGCTCGAGGCGAGGCCAGGAACGCGGCGATGTCCGCGAACTCGCGCACGGTTCCCCAGCGCCGCAACGGAATCTCGTCGGTGAGGCGCGGCGGCACCCCGTCCGGGAACACGACGTCCCGGCGCGGGGTGGCGATCCGGCCCGGGGCCAGGGTGTTGACGGTGATCCCGTCCGGTCCCAGCTCGGTCGCCAGTGTCTTCAGGTAGCCGTGGATCCCGGGCCGGACCGCGTTGGAGGCGGCCATCTGCGGGGTGGGTTCCCGGACTCCGTTCGTCGTGATGGCCAGGATCCGCCCGCTCGAACTCCGCCGCAGGTGCGGGACGCCGGCCTGCACGAGCCGGACGAGCGGGAGCAGCACCGTCTCGGCGGCCTCGACCACGTGCTCGGCCGTCAAGTCGAGGGCGCTGCTCGGTCGTGGCCCGCCGCTGTTCCACAGCACGATGTCCAGCCCGCCGAACCGCTCCACGGTTTCCGCGACCACGCGCGCGGGCTCGGCCGGCAGGTTCATGTCCGCCGGGACCGCGTGCGCCCCGATCCTCGCGGCGTGTTCGGCCAGCACGTCCGCGCGCCGGGCGGTCATGACGAGGTTGGCGCCCTCCGCCGCCAGGACTTCGGCGATGCCCAAGCCCATGCCGGACGACGACCCGCTGACGAGGGCGGTTCTGCCCTTCAGCTCCAGGTCCATGGCGATTCTCCTTCAGTCCGCTGCCTCATGCGGGCGAAGGTATCTTCGAGATACCGGTATCTTCAACGAAACCAGGAGGAGCCAGGCCATGGGCGCCGCTCACGAACTGCTCGCCGCCCGGTGCCCGAGCTGGGCGGTGCTCGATCTGATCGGCGAGCGTTGGGTGCCGACCGTGCTCAACGCCCTGGCCCCGGGGCCGATGCGGTTCACCGAGCTCAAGAAGGCCGTCGACGGCGTGACCGCGAAGGCGTTGACCGAGACGCTGCGCACCCTGGAACAGGACGGGATCGTCGACCGGGTCGAGACGGCCTTGGCGAAACCCCCGAGGGTGGACTATTCGCTGACCCCGCTCGGCCGGTCGCTGTTCGAGGTGGTCACCCCCGTGCGGGAGTGGGCCGAGCAACACGTCGGTGACATCGCTGAGGCGCGTCGCCGGTACGAGCTGGACACGCCCGAGGACGGCGGACTTTACTGACCAGATCGGTCATTTGGTCAGTATATGACGGGCGTCACTTCGGTGGTGGCGCCCGGGGCAGTCGTGCACGCGCATCCACCGGCGGTGTCGCGGCGGATCTGGCCGGCGTCGTCACCCGGGCAGCATCAGGCCGGGCTCACGCGGGGGTCCCGTCAGCGGTCAGGCCGTACCTGCGCAGCCGGGCGAACAAGCGCGGGTGTTGCCGCGCCACCAGGTCCATCAGCCGGCTCGACGCGAACAGGTTCCCGGCGGTCACTTCGCGCTTGAGCCCTTCCAGGTCGGCACGGTGGAAGAGCACGTTCGCCAGACCCGCGGCGGCCTGGATGTGGCCGGCGTCGGCCAGGTGCCGCAGTTCGCCCGAATCCTCCTCGGCCACCAAAATCCGCACCAGCCGCTCGAGGGCGGGCACGTCACCGTGGTCCACCCGCTCACGAATCGCCGCCAGGTCTCCGCGCTCGGCGAGCAGCTCGGCCAAGACGGCCGAGGCTCGGCCGTCTCCGTCGTCGGCCTGCTCGCGCAGGCCCGCGACGTCACCGCGGTCGGCCAGCACGTCCAGGACACCCGCCGCGGCCAGGGTGTTGCCCGCTCGCGCCAACCGGCGCAGGCCTTCCAGATCCCCTCGGGTGATCATCGCGGACAGGAACGTCCTGGTCGGAACCAGGGCTCGAGCCGACTTGCCGGAGAGCGGGGAGACCCAGTCCCGCCGGCGATCGGGACGGTCGACGCCCGGGCCCGAAACCGGCGGCAGCTCAGGCGCGGCAGTTCGCGACCTCAGGATCCGGTGGACGGCATTGAGCACACCGACTTCCGCTCTCGTGAAACCCTCGAACGAGTGCGGATCGAACCCGGCCGTCCGCTCGAGCTCGCAAACCAGCGATTCGGCTCCCGGCCGGTGCGGCGCGTCGAGCGCACCGACCAGGACCGCGATCGCCTCGTCGCTTTTCCCGCTCTTCGCGAGCATGCCGGCCAGCGCGTGCACCGCGTCGAGGTCTCCCGTGCCGGCCCAGTGGCGCAGGCCGGCGACATTGCCCCAGGACTCGAGGAACGAGATCACATAGCGGCGCGCGGGCACGTCTCCCCGCTCGGCCCGGTCCTTGAGCCGCTCGAAGTCTCCCCGGTCGGTCAACAGGCGGGCGATCTCCCACGACGCGGCGTCGTTTCCGGCCGCGGCGTAGTCCGCCAACCCGGCGATGTCGCCTTTCCTGCCGAACAGATCCACCAGCCGCGCGGTCGCTTCGACATCGCCCACGTCGGCTCGCGCGCGGAGGCCGGTGATGTCCTCGTTGCGCGCCAGCACCTCCACCAGTCCCGACGCCGCACGGGAATCACCGTGCCGCGCCAGCTTCGTCAGCTCGGCGACATCACCTCGGGAAACCCACAGCCGGACGAGGTGGTCCTGCGCCCGGCGGTCGCCGTTGCCGGCCTCGATCCGGAGCTTGACCAGATCCCCGCGTTTGATCAGGAGATCGACGTAGTACTTTCGCGCCTGGCTGTCACCGGCATCCGCCCGGAGTTTCAGCTCGTCGAGATCACCCCATTCGGCGAGCAGTTTCGTCAGCCACAAGGCGGCCTGCGAATTGCCCGCGTCAGCCGAGATCTTCAGGCGGTGGAAGTCGCGTGCCTGCGCGAGTACCTGAACCAGCTCGTGAGCCGCCCAGCTGTCCCCTTGATCCGCTCGGGCCTGCAATGCTTCGACATCGCCCTGCTGGGCCAGCAGAATGGCCAGCCGTTGCGCGGACCGTTCGTCCCCGGAGTCGGCGGTGAACCGCAACAACGGCAGCGCGTACCGGTACAGCAGGCGGCTCTGCGCACTCTCCGAGACCCGCGACGCGTCGTCCGGGCTGACCGCGTGCGCCACGAGTGCTTCCCACAGCTGCGCCGGGGGCCGTTCCCGTCGGCGAACCCTGGTCGCGTACTGCAGGAGGTAGTCGTGCAGCCGGTAGCCGTCGGGCGACCCGATCCCGGCGGTCGACCGGACCGGCGTCAGCGCACGGATCCCGTGTGCCAGTTCGGTGGCCTCCGCGAGCGCTGCGGCGAACCAGCCCTCCGCGGCAACGCGCAGTTCCGGCGTGAGATACCCGGCTGCCGCCTGTTCGAGCAAGGCGCCGGGCAGCGCGGAGTCGAATCCCATCCGGGTCGCGTCCACGGCCGCGAGCAGCACCGCCTTGGCGTGCTCGTCGACCAGTGTCGTGAACCGGTCGACGACGAGGGGGCCGCCCGCCAGGACCTGGGCGATCCGTTTCGTGGGGCCGCCCGCTTCGAACGCCGCTCGCAGCCGGGGGTCGGTCGAGACCTTCCGGAGCAGATGGTCTTCGTCCGGACCGGTCAGCCCGCTGAAGTCCTCCACCACGGTGATCTTGTCCGCGAGGGCGAGCAGGTTCCGGGCCGCCGAATGCGCGTCACGAGGGCGCGCGCCCGGTGTCCGGGTGAGCGTGAGCCACCAGTGCGGCCACATGCTCCCGATGACGACGAGGTGGTCGCCTCGATGGCTCGAAGCCGCGAGCTGCCGCCGCAAACCTGCCGCGACGGCCTCGCCGTTGAGACCGTTCACGTAACGCTGGAAGTCGTCGAGCCAGAGCACGGTGTTCGACGGGACACCGTTTTCGAGCAGCGCCGCCAGCTCGTCGGCGTCTTCCGGCGCGATCAGGGAGGAGTCCGGGTTCGTGCGCACAATCGCTTCGTAGCAGGCCCGGGTCTTCCCGATGGACGATCCACCGACCAGGATCACCAGCTTGGCCGAGCGGTGTTCACCGGTGAGCGCGGAAACGATGGTTTCGTCGTGGTCACGCCGGATGTACGGCGTCAGGACGGCGGGCCCGATGCGGGCGTCGTCGCGTTCCGGACCCAAGTGGATCGCGCGGTGAATCCCCAGTTCCGTGGGGTCGATGTCGAGAATCGTCCGGACCGGTCCTTGCGGCGTTCTCGGCCGGGCCGCCGGGTGCACGTGCATCTCGACCCGGGCGTGATCGCCGACCACGACCCCTTGACCGTGGTCGATCCGCACCTGCCGCGGGTCCGGTTCCCTGGTTCGGTCCACGGTTCTCCGGCCGTGCCTACTGGTTGCCGAAATCGGAGGTGGCGTGGGTGCCGTCATCGGCCACGGCCGCCACGATCGGTTCGGCCATCGGATCGGTTCCCTCCGGTTCGCTGCCCTGACACTCGACTGAATCGGCCGCCGAGGGGCCGGAGTTACGGCGGCGGGCTGGAATGTCAGTCGGCGAAGGTGAAATTGGCAACGGTGTGATCGCCGACGACGACGCCTTTGGCGTTGTCGGCGTACACGGTGAACTTGCCGGCGGTCGAGTTGCCCGAGTCCAGTGCGCTCAGCACCGTTTGGGCCGCTTCGGCCAATTCGGCGACTTCGGCCGGCTTCGCGGCCGCCAGGATCTCGATGAGGTCCTGGCGGTGCTCCGCGGGGTCGGCCACCAGCTGTTCGACGGTGGTACCGGTCTCGGCGCCGTTCGTCCGGCCGGTCTTGAGAACTTTCAACGTCCGGGTCCGCAAGGCGGTGTAGGAATCCTTGACGGCCGAGGTGGCGGTGTCCTTCAACCCGGCCGCCGCGCCGGCCGTCAGGGCCGTCAGCACCACGTCAACCAATTCGGTCGTCATCCGCCACCTCGTGTTCGGCTTCGTCGTCACCACCAGTATGCATCGCGGGGGCCGGAACACGACCCGCGCGCCGTGGGCACCGAGGTCACTCCACCAGGACGTTCTTGTAGAAGAGGTTGGCGTAGCGGTTGACGTTGTCGACGCTGCTGCGTGAGCCGAAGCCGAGGAAGAGGCGGGTTTCGCCGTCGGCCGTGCGGTAGACCGCCATGCCCTCGGGTTCGCGCCAGACGAGGGACTCGCCGGCCCGGGTGATCGCGCGTTCCTTCACCTGGCCGGTCTTCATGTCGACACGGGTGACGTAGGAGTCGATGTCGGCCGCGTCGGCGTGGCCTTCGCCGTCCAAGATGTACAGGGAGCTGCCGAGGATCGTGTAGCCCTGGAAGACGGCGCCGGAGGGGCTCAGCGTCGGCTGGGGGAAGTGGGCCAGTGGCTCGGAGAAGTCGCCGGCGACGGCCTTGGCGAGCGGGAACACGCTGAACCACATCCGGCCGCCTTCGTCGCGGCGTACGACCATCCGCTGGTAGACAGGGTCGGTGGCGCAGGTGATGTTTTTGCTGCCGGTGAGGTACTTCTTCACCGCCGGGGTGCCGCCGTTGACGAATTTGAAGCGGGCGAGGGCGGTGCCGCGGGATTCGGTGGTGGTTCCGTCGGCGTCGCACTCCATCCAGAGGTAGGAGGAGGTGCCGACGGGTTCCACTCCCAGTGACACGCCGTGCCCGGCGTGGTTGACGTGCATCGAGCCGAGCAGTTCGCCGGAGAAGCTGAGCTGGCTGACGCACAGGTCGTCGCCGGAGGTGCCGTTTTGGGCTTGCACGATGAAGAGGCGCCGGTTGACGTTGTCGAAGGCGAAGCCCTGCATGACGTGGTGCGATTCGTGCAGCATCTTGCTGCGGAAGAGGTCATAGGACGGCTTGGTGATGTCGATGTAGGGCGACGCGGGGAGTTCCTCGGCAGCGGCGGCGGTCCCGGCGAGCAGCGCCCCGCTACCGAGCGCGACAGCGGTGGCGGCCCCGGCGCGGAAGAGCGAACGCCGGGAAAGCGTGAGATCGGGAAGGAAGTTCTGTGGCACGGCTCGTCTCCTGGATCGGGTGGATGGCGAGCGACCCTGCCTTGGCGCTGTACACGAGACGTACAAACCGCAGCTGCCCGGTCATGCCGTGATGAGCCGGCGTTCAGCCGAGATCTTGGGGGTGCAGCACGATGCGCCCGTGGGTCTTGCGGTCGGCCAGGGCCTGATAGGCGTCGCGCACGGCGGTGAGGGGATACGTTGCGGCGATGGGGATGTGCAGGTCGCCGGTGGCGGCGAGGGCGGCCAGTTCGGCCAGCGCCGGGAGGCCGCCGGCGTCGGTCGTTCCGAGAGCTTTGACGCCCTTCTCTTTCGCTCCGCGGTAGTCGACGACGGTGTCGATGCGGTCTGCCGGAACGCCGAGGTCGATGGCGAGGTCGAGGTAGCCGCCACCGACGGTGTCGATGAAGGCGTCGGCCCGGTCGGTCGTGGCGAGGATCCGTTCCTGTTCCCCGTCGCCGTACTGGACGGGCTCGATGCCGTGGTGCCGGAGCAGGTCGAAATGTGCGTCGCTGGTCAGGCCGATCACCGTCGCTCCGGCACGGAGCGCGAGCTGGGCGGCGGTGAATCCGACGCCGCCCGACGCGCCCGAGATCACGATGGTCTCGCCCGGCCGGGGTTCAACTGCCCGGATGGCACCGAGGCCTGCCATGGGTGTGGTGCAGAGCGAGCCCGCCACGTCCCAGGAGAGGGCTGGAGGCTTGCTCACCAGCTGGTCTGCGGGGATGGCGACGAGCTGGGCGTGGGCGTCCCAGCTCTGGAGCCGGCCCAGCACCGCGTCACCGATGGCGAAGCCGAGCACGCCGGCACCGACCGTGACGACTTCACCGGCGAGATCGCGGCCCGGCGTGTACGCACTGCCGTGCAGCGCCGGTAGCGCCCCGGGGTTGAGCGCACCGGCCTCGACCCGCACCACGACCTCGCCCGGGCCGGCCACGGGTTCGGGGAGGTCTGCGAGGTAGATCCCGTCGATGCCCGAAAAACGGTCATAGCGTACTGCTTTCACGATGTCTCCCGGTTTGCGAGTGATCCTTGCTCAGCTGCGGCGCAGGAGCGGCAAGAGGATGTCGTCGACGAGGTGCTCGACGAAGGCGGCGTCGCACGGCTCGCCCACGACCACGATGCGGTGCACGATCAGCGCCGGAGCGACCTCGGCGAAGAGCGTGGCCGCCCCGGGTGCCAGTCGCTCGGCCGCTTGGCGAAGAAGTCCGTCCGTCATCGCGGTTTCGTCCCGCCGTAGGATCCGCCGCATCGCCTGGGCGAGCCGGGCGTCGTTGCGCATGCCGGTGAACACGGCCCCGAGCAGTCCCACGTCTTGTTCGGAGATGCTGCGCGCGAGCCATGCCGCCAGGGAGTGCACGACTTCCCGGAGGCTCTCTCCGGCAGGCTGTGGGGGCTGCGCGGGGGAGCGGCGCTCGACCGCTGCGGCGACCAGCGCGGCCTTGTCGGGGTACCGGCGGTAGATCGTCGTCTTCGCTGCCCCGGACCGCCCGGCCACCGCCTCGATCGAGAGCTGCTCGTATCCCACCTCGGTCAGCAGTGACAGTGTCGCGTCGAGAATGGCCAGGTCACGGCCGGAATCCCGCGGCCGTCCCATCGCCGGGGGCCGAATCATGCCGCTGGACTCCGAAGTCCCCACGCCGCACCATCACTTTCGCTACGCTACCGTTTCGTATCGAAAGTACCTTGGTTCGATCCTCACCTGCAAGTGGTGGCTTGCCGCGCCGGCTCAGTGGGCCACGGGCCCTTCCTGGTCGATCGGGTGGACGGCAGCCTGCACCGTTCGTTTGACAGGTCCTGGGAAATCACTCACAGCGCACATCCCGCCGGATCGCCGTCGGCGCGGACGACGGTGTCGAGTTGCCGCAGCACACGCGCCGCATCGCCAGCACGTCCTTGCCTCCGATAGAGCTGAAGGGCCTGCTGTGAAATGTCGCGAGCGTGGCGCACTTCGCCCTGCGCGGCATGGGCGTGGGCGATGTTCACCAGGGTGTCGGCTTCGAGGTAGTGGTTTCCCAGGCGGCGGAACAGACTCAGTGCGGCACGGTGGTGTTTCAGGGCGTTGGCGTGGTCTCCGGAGTGGTGCGCGATGAGTCCCAGCGTGTCGAGCGTGGCGGCCTCACCGCCGACGTCCTGGTTTCGCCGGAACAGGTCAAGTGCCTGTGCGCAGGGTTCCAGGGCTTGGCTCGGACGACCGAGCCGAGCCTGGTACCAGCCGACCGAGTTGAGCGCTCTGGCCAACCAGACAGGGTTGGCCAGGCCACGGTAGAGGTCGAGCGCATGCAGTGCGTGTTCCAATGCTTTGCGGTCGTCCCCGTGCAGTGACCAGGCCCAGGCGAGTGCGTTCTCGGTGTGGGCACGTTCGTGGACGTCACCGCTTCCTTCGGCCAGGTCGTGTGCCCGGCTCAGGTGCCGCACAGCCTCGGTGTGGCGGCGGGCCTGGGCGTAGGCACGTCCCAGGCGGCGGTGGGACCGCCCCAGCAGTCCCGGCTGGCCGAGGTGCTCGGCTGCGGCGACCCCGGCCAGCCAGGTGGTGATGTTGTCGTGGAGGTGACCGCGCCGCCAGTGGAAGTTGTCCAAAGCCCACGCCAGCTGCCACACCTCGATGTGGTGGTGCCGCTCGACGGCCAGCCGCTGCAACGCCAGCAGGTTGGCGTGTTCAGTGTCGAACCAGCTCAGCATCGCCGCTTCGTCCGCCGGCGGCCGTGGGGCGCAGCCGGGCGGCGGGTGCCCCAATTCAACGGGTCGGCGTTGCGGGGCGAGCAAACGTTCGCCGACGTGGGCGATGTGGACATAGTGGCTGACCAGCCGACCCAGTGCGGCGTCGTGGTCGGCTCCGCGGTGCTCCAAACCGTAGAGCCGCACCAGGTCGTGCATTCGGAAGCGGCCCGGAACGTGCTCGTCCAGCAAGGACACGCGGGTCAGAGCACGCAGCAGCGTCCAGGTCTGGTCCGAGGCCGGCCCCAGGGCGCATGTCACCGCGGCCGCATCGATGTCCGGCCCTGGTGCGGAGCTGAGCAGCGCGAACAGGTCTGCCTGCGCCGGGGTCAGGGCGGCATGGGACCAGGCAATGGTCGCTCGCACGCTGGACTGGGGATCGCCCGCGTCCAACGCGCCGAGGCGGGTAGCCGTATCCCGCAGGTCCCGCGCCCACCCTTGCAAGGGTGAAGACGGCTGGGCCGCAGCGCGGCTCGCGACAATCCCCAGCGCGAGGGGAAGCCCCACGCACCGACCCAGCAGTTCGGCCATCGCTTCCGGCTCGGCCGCCACCCGCTGTGGTCCCAGACGGTGGGCGAGCAGGGCGCGGGCATCGTCGTCGTCGAGGACGCCGAGTCGGAACATCCGGGCACTGCTCGCCGCGGCGAGCCCGGTCAGTCGGTCGCGACTGGTCACCAGCACCGTGCACCCGCCGGTTCCGGGCAACAACGGGAGGACCTGCCCGGTGTCGTGGACGTTGTCCAACACGATCAACATCCGCTTGTCGGCGACCAGGCTCCGGTACAGGCCGATCAGTGCGTCGAACTCGGTGGGAACACCCGCAGGGGGCACCCCGAGGGATACGACGAAACCACGGACCGCGGCGGCGGCGGGGAGAGGGGCGTCCTCGGGGCTGAACCCTCGCAGATCGATGAACAACTGGCCGTCCGGGTACCGGTGCAGGTTGCGGTGCGCCCAGTGCAGGGCCAGCCAGGTCTTGCCGATCCCGCCCATACCGGTGATCGCCGAGACGGTCACTGCGTCACTCGTGTTCAAGGCGTCCAGGCGGGTCAGTTCGTCGTGGCGGCCGACGAATGGCGCCGGCGCACCCGGCAACTGACGCGGCACGACGGAGGGGTGAAAACCGCCACCGGCGGGCGCGGCGGCAGGGGCGGTGCCGGCGGCCAAGACCTGTCGGTGCGCGAGTTGGAGGGCAGTGCCGGGTTCGGTGCCCAGTTCCTCGACCAGTCTTGTCCGGATTCGGTGGTAGTGCTCCAGCGCATCGGCGGTGCGCCCGCTCTGGTGCAGCGCCAGCAGGTACTGACCCGCGGCCCGCTCGTCCAACGGGTGCCGCGCGGTTCGCGCGGCCAGCTCGGCCACCAGCTCGCCGCCTTCCCCGGCGCGTAGCCGGGCCTCGGCCAGGTCGTGCTGGGCAGCCAGTCGTTCCTGCCCGAGCCGGTCACGTTCTGACTCGACCCACTCCCCGTCCACGCCGGTCAACGCCGGCCCCCGCCACAGCGCGAGCGCGTCGGTCAACGATCGCACGGCCCGTGCCGTCGACTCCGGCGCACAACTCACGCTGGTGCACAGCTCCCGAAATCGGTACAGGTCGACCACCGTTTCGGCGGCGTCGGCCATCAGGGCGTAACCGCCCGACCGGCGCACGATCGCCACCCTGTCCGTGTGCGCCAGCGTCCGGCGCAGCCGGGAGATGTAGCTGTGGAGCGTCGCCCGGGCCCGTCGTTCCGCAGTCGCCCCCCAGACCCGCTCGATCAATCGGTCCACCGGCACCACGCGGTCCGCGTCGACCGCCAACGCGGCCAGCACACACCGCTGCCTGGGTGGCCCGAGATCCACCGGCCGCCCGTCAACGTCCGCGCTCACCTCGCCCAGCAGACGCAGACTTACTGCCACCGCTCCAACCACCGTCCCGGTTCCCGGATGCCGTCGCCAGGACAACAGACATAGCGGCTTTGAGCAGCGCAATGCAGAAACGCTGCAAGAAGTTCACACGATCGGCCGCTCAGAGTAAGACTCGCGGCGAGGCTGTCAGGCACAGCGTGGAAGTCCCAGCACCGGACAACCCGCCCGCACTGCACCGATGGTTGACACCCAACGCCGAGGGGGCGCTGGGAGCGACCGCCACAACCGATCGAAAGAACACGCGATGCCGGACCGAGACGCCATCCAGCGCGATGGAGCCGGCCGCGCGTCGACGACAGGGAGAATCGCATTGAAGTCAAGTTCGCCAGAACTCCGCGGCGCCGAATCCACACAGTGCTTGCTCAGCTGCCGAACGTGGGCACGCAGCCGGGCAAGCACGATCGAAACCGGGCCGATCAGCTGATCGGCCCGGACGACGTCAGCGGCGTTGACGAGCAGTGCGACCAGCACGGTGCGTGGCGTGATCTTCGGCCGACCACAGCCGAGGAAGCGGAGAGTGCGTAGTGGGATGGTTCGCTGTTGCCCTGGCGGTGGTCCTCGCACAGCCGGCCGTCGCCGTCTCCCCGACGGTCGCGGTCGGAAAGCCCAGCGATGCGACGATCAGGGTTCGAGTGGTCCGCAAGTTCGAGACGCGTGTCCGGGTTCACTGCGCCGCCGTCGTCGGCTCTCCGAGCCGCGCTCCTGTCTGTCAAACGATTCGGGCGCCTGTTGTGATAACCGTCGTCTATCTCGATCAGGCCCTCTCGCCAGTACGACCGACGCCCGGTCAGGCTTGATCGAGTGTTCGACAGGTGGCTGCCTCATCGGCAGACGTCGGCACCCGTTATTCAGGCAGGGCGTTCTGGGCCATGCGCTGCTGTCCGATCCGGGCCGCCTGCCGCACGACGGAGAACCCGTAGGCGGTCATCTCACGCTCGTAGCCGGCCAGAGCCTCGGCCAGGGGCAGACAGCCGTCGACGACCGCCTTCAGCGCGCGACCGAGGAGGGCGCCATCCCGCATCGCGACGTTGGCGCCTCGCCCCAGAGTGGGGGTCATCGCGTGGATCGCGTCACCGAGCAGGGTGACGCGGGCAGGCGCGTCCAACGTGGCCGGCACACTGGTGTACATCTCGACGAGGAAGAACGAGCCCGCGTCCGCGCTCCCGACGAACTCGGCGGCACGGCCAGGCCAGTCCCGGAGGAGTCCCGCCGCGATCTCGCGGAGTTGCTCGCCTGGCAGCGCACGCATCGCCGCGGAGGTGGCCGGGAAGAACTCGTGGCGCCCACCGACGATGCTCACCACGTAATCGTCCTGATCGGCGATCCTCATCCCCGGGGCGAACCGCTGGGCGGCCTGGGCGGGAGAGGCCGGGAAGCGCACCGAACCGAGCCCGAGGAAGACCTTCCGTTCGTCCGAGGCGATCGTGAAGACGTCGGTGAGGGTCTCGACCGGTACCAGTGGCTCGGCGACGGCCATCGGCAGGCGTCCGTAGATCGCGGTGATGCCCGCGTCGACGGTCTCGCATCGCGGGGCCCGGTGCCGGCGGACGGCCGAACGGATACCGTCCGCGCCGACCAGGACGTCACCGCGAGCCGTGGAGCCGTCGGTGAAGTACGCGGTCACGCGATCGGCGGTGTTCTCGTAGCGCTGCACCGTCTTGCCGAAGTGCACCGCGTCCTCCAGGCCGGCCAGCAGGACCTGGCGCAGCGTCGCCCGGTCGACGTTCGCGTGGCTGGCGGGGCCGTCGTGTGCGGGCCAAGCCTGGCCGTGGTCATCCCGCGTCGGCACGCGTTTGAGGACCGACAGGTCGGTGCCCAGGATCGTGGTGAACGGCTCGGTGTACTGGGCCGTCGCCTCGAACACGGCGTACAGCGGGGCTGGGAGCACCTCCCGCGCGGCGTTGATCGCGTCGGCGTCCAGGTGCAGGCGGTAGCCCTGCGGCCGGTCCCACGGGCCCGCGTCGCGTTCGAAGACCGCGACGTCGATTCCGTTTCCCCGCAGCGACTGGGCAAGGGTGAGGCCGCCGAGACCGGCGCCGACGACAAGAACTTTCAGCTCAGGCATGATCCGTCCCTTGTGCGCGATCGACAAAGGACGTACAGGCGGCCCACGACCGGGCACTTGCACGAACACCGGAGCGTCACCCGGACTACCTACCGGGCAGTGGCTTTCGCACGTCGCAACGGATCGTAACCGCCGGTGGCGCGCTCGACAACCACCGCTCGTCGGCAGAAGAGTGCGTCGCCGGACCGCGGTCACCGGTCCGAGAAAGCGGACACGTCTGGCACGTGAGGTAAACCCGATTGCTTGCAGAAGCCGTCCGTCGACGACGCGCTCGTTGGCATTAGCGCGGGTCTCGGTAGTGAGGTCAGCGGTATGAGCCATGGATCATCATGGGGAAACCCGTGGCCGCGGCAGGTGGCTTCGACCTACCATCACGATGAGCCCGCCCAAGGCGCATCTACCCGGTAAGGGTGCGTCCTGCCCGTCGCATGGTGAGGGTGGCAGCCCGTTCGAGCCGGGCCGGGTCCGGGGAACTCACGCCTCGACGGGAGGTGTCGGGGTTCCCGCCTCGCCGCGTTCACCCGCACGGACGGGCATCGTCACAGCTCACGATCTCGGCTCAGGGTGTCCAGGAGCCGGCGAAGAGTGTCATCTCGACGCGGTCCGGCTCGCCGCCGAACTCGGGACGAGCGGCTTGGTCGGTTGCCCAGCGCAGGTAGGCCAGCCAGGTGCTGGTCCACCAGGCGGTCCGGTACTTTCCGGCCGGTCCCGCCGATGTGGGCAGCCGGCCCGCCACGACCCGGTCCAGGATCAACGGCTGGATCCCGTCTTTGCCGCGGCGATAGCCAGTGAAGTAGAGCAGCTTGGTGAAGAAGGCAGCTCCGAGTCCGGAAAGCTTCGCGGTGGTCGTGAACCGCCCGTAGCAGTCCTCGAGCACGGCCGGAGTGACTGCGTCCGAACGCAGTCCGCCGAGCGCGGCTTCCAGCCGCTCGCCGGCCTGTTCCTGGACGAGGATGCGGCCGGTCCGGAACGGCCCGTACCCGCGGATCCCGTGGCCCCAGGCCAGAACACCTGCCGCGAGTTGCACGCTCGAGACGTCCCGCGTACGCCAGCGCTCGGCGAGGGCGAAGACCTCGTTGCGGCAGACCTTCCCGCTCGTGGCGAAGTTCGCCGGCCAGGTGGCCGGGGGGAGTCCGGCTGCCCATCGCGTCGCGTTGACCGGGATCGGACCCGGCTCACCGGGAAGCGCACCATATGCCACGAGCACGAAGTCGCCGGGGAGCGGACGTTCATTACAGCTCACGGCCTCGCCGGACGGTGATCGCCGCTGCGGCTACGGCTGGGCGTGATCTTCGCGGCCAGAACCGGCGAGCCTGGCAAGTCCTTCTGGCCCAGGCGCTCCGTCATGCGTGGGCCGGGCGGTGATCCGTCTCTGTCGGAGGAGTTGATCGGCCGGCAAGCGGTCTGACTCCAGGCCAACGCGAGACAGAGAAATGTTCGCCCTGGAGGACGTTGCACCATCCAGTCACGTGGGTCGAGGTGGGCGCCGCACCCCGATCTTCTCTGGGCCACCGGTCACGCCGGGTCTGCGGCTGTCGATGCACGAGGGATCCCGGATCGTCGACGTGGCCGATGTCGTGGAGGTGGTCCCGCTCATCCGGTGACATCGTGTTCTTCGATGTCATGGTGTGGATGCCGTGCACGCCACCCGTGCGGGCTTCGTCCGGAAGACCTGGCGTACCACGCCGATCCACCACAGGAAAGTCAGCGCGATGACGGTGGGGTTCTTCAGGAACAGCAGGATGGCCAGGTAAGTCTGCCGGGCGGACTCGGGCAGCAGTTTCGACAAGGCGTCTTCGGCCAGGATCTCGAAGGCCAGGTAGGCGGCGCCGAGGAACGCGCCCTGCCACAGCAGGCTGCGCCAGTGGTTTCGCGCGAACGCGCGGCCTGCGCTCAGGCGGAGCGTCCGGTCGCGCATCGCGATCCGCCAGACGGCAACGACCAGGGCGATCCGGGCGGCCAGCACGACGACCTCGGAGGCGAGGGCGGCGCCGTGGGGGATCTGCGCGGTCCAGTTGACGACGATCAGCCGCTGAACCGACGCGACGGACGAGAGGCCGAGCACCAGTCCGAGGTGCTCGGTGTAGCACTGCCAGGTCCATCTCGGTACCTCGAGCGCCAGTTTCAGTTCGCTCATGACTGCTCCGATATCTCAGTGTATGAACAATTTAGTTCAATGTACTGAAATATCCGGTCGGGTAAAGTGACGGTATGGAAGGTCAGGACGCGGGACGTGAGCTGAGCACCGCCGTGGTGGCGTTCCACGAGGCGGTGGGTGCGAGCCTGGGCGTGACGGCGGTGGATCAGCGCGCCCTCGCCGTGATCGCGGGGGCCGGGTCGGTGTCGGCGGGCGACCTGGCCAAGGAGATCGGCTTGACCCCGGGCGCGGTGACCGGCGTGGTCGACCGGCTCGAACGCGCGGGCCTGGCCCGTCGCGCCCCGGATCCCGCCGACCGCCGCCGGCTCGTGATCACGGCGGCGCCCGGAGCGTTCGGGAAGGTGTTCGCCGGCCTCGACGTGGCGATGGCGAAGCTGATGGCCCGCTATTCCCCGGCCGAGCAGGCGGTGATCGGGGACTGGGTGGCGAACACGGTCGACGTCCTGCGCGAGCAAACCCGGCTGCTCACGAAGCGGTAGTCACCGCCAGCGAGACAGCCACCACCAGCACCACAACCACCACTTTTCGAACCGCGCCAGGTACTTCTCCGGCCTCAGGCCGTGATGCCACAGGAACAGCAGGACCGTGGCGCCGGCGCCGAGCAGGGTCAGCAGGCTGCCGGCCACGATCGGCCCGGTGTGCCTGTCACCGTCGTCGAGTTCCGCTCGCCGTTCGTCCGGCCACACCCGGATCTGCACCCGGCGCCCCGGGACGAGCACCCGCCCCTTGTAGTGGTCGAAGGTCTCCGTCCTCGTCACTCCGTCGGGTCCGGTGTACTCGATGTCCGCGGTCAGGTGCTCCCGGCTCCCTGTTGCGACGACCCGTCCGGGGAAGAGCCCTGCCGACCGGTTCACGTCCGCGGCCATGGAGACGCCGGTCCACACCACCGCGAGCCCGCCGACCAGCACCAGCAGGGGAAGCCACAGCAAGGCCGCCTCGGGCAGCCAGGACTTCGACGACGTCATGCCTTCAGCACGCCAGGATGGCCGCCGCGGTTGCCCGGGGCTCAGAAGCCGACGGCCGTCGCCTCGGCGAGCCCCAGCGTCTCATCAGGGACTCCCTGCGAAAACCTTCCCGTTACATCTTGACGCGGCCGACGTGATCGTTCAGAGTCCAATGGTGCGTTCAGTCACACCGCCGTCGGCTACCTGACACCTATACCCCCTCAGATTTCTGCTCGGATCGTCCCCGAAAATGTTAGCGCTAACACCAAGCTATACGTGCGCGGGTGATCGGACCCGCACCGATGCGGAACCCTCCTGAAAGGACAGATGCTCATGTCGGTTGGGTCGGGGCGGACCGCGAGGTGGCGCCGTCGGTGGCGGTCGAGTTTGGCTGCTGCGATAGCTGTCGTGATCGCAGGTGGGCTGCTCATGGGGGTCCCCACGTCGGCGGCGGCCGCCACTGTGGACACCGCCGCCTGGTACGTGCTGGTGAACCGCAACAGTGGCAAGGCCATCGACGTTTTCAACTCCTCCACCGCCGACGGCGCCGACGTCGTCCAGTGGACCTGCACCAACGGCAACAACCAGCAGTTCCAGTTCGTGGATTCCGGCGGCGGTTACTACCGGATCAAGGCGCGGCACTCGGGCAAGGTGATCGACGTGTCCAGCTGGTCGACGGCCGACGGCGCGGCTATCCACCAGTGGACCGACGGCAACGGCGCCAACCAGCAGTTCCGGCTGGCTGACTCCGACAGCGGCTACGTCCGGCTGATCAACCGCAACAGCGGCAAGGCGGTCGAGGTGCAGAACGCGGCGACCAACGACGGTGGCAACGTCGTGCAGTACAGCGACTGGGGCGGCAGCAACCAGCAGTGGCAACTCATCCGCGTCGACGGGGGCACCGGCACCTGCGCTCTGCCGACGACGTACCGCTGGTCATCGACCGGTCCGCTGGCAACCCCGAAGGCGGGGTGGGCCTCGCTCAAGGACTTCACCAGCGTCGTCTACAACGGACAGCACGTCGTCTACGCCACGACGCACGACACCGTCGCCGGTCAGAATGGGCGCTGGGGATTGATGAGCTTCAGCCCCTTCACGAACTGGTCCGACATGGCCACCGCCACCCAGAACACGATTCCCTTCGACGGCTTCGCGCCGACGCTGTTCTACTTCGCCCCGAAGAACATCTGGGTGCTCGCCTACATGGGCGGTTGGCCAAACGTTTTCTCCTACCGCACCTCGAGCGACCCCACCAACCCCAACGGCTGGTCCGCGCAGGAGGAGCTGTTCTCGGGCACCCTCCCGATCGGGGGTCCCCTCGACGTGACCCTGATCGGCGACGACACGAACATGTACATGTTCTTCGCCAACGACAAGGGCAACATCTACCGGTCCAGCATGCCCATCAGGAACTTCCCGAGCAGCTTCGGTTCGTCGTACACGGAGGTCATGCACGACGCGGAGGCCAACCTGTTCGAGGCGCCGGAGGTCTACAAGGTCCAGGGCCAGAACCAGTACCTCATGATCGTCGAGGCGGAGGACTGGCGCGGCCGCTTCTTCCGTTCGTTCACCGCCACCAGCCTGGACGGCACGTGGACACCGCAGGCCGACACCCAGAGCAACCCCTTCGCCGGCAAGGCCAACAGCGGCGCCACGTGGACCAACGACATCAGCCACGGCGACCTGGTGCGCACCAACCCCGACCAGACCAAGACCATCGACCCGTGCAACCTGCAGTTCCTCTACCAGGGGCGCGACCCCGGCACCGACGGCATGGACTACGGCATCCTGCCGTACCGGCCGGGCGTGCTGACACTGCAGCGTTAGTGTTCTGCGCCCGCAATTCGTTGGCCACACTTCACTCCGACCGGGTCCAGCTGGATCCGGTCGGAGTGAAGTGCATCGGCCCGAAGATCGGCGAGACCATTGTCGGCCGGTTTCAACGCGCTTCTCGACGGTGACGTCGAAATCGTCGCCGTGAACCCGGACGTGGTGGTCGCCGATTCCGCGCTGGCGGAAAGCGTCGAAGGTCTGCCGGTCGGGTTGGATGCACCGCTGGCGGATCGTGTCGTCCTGCTGGTTCCCGAGTGCCCTCCTCGTGCCTGATCCAGGAGGCGGTGGAGGCGGGCGTTCGCGGTTTCGTGGTCAGGGACGGCCCGATCGACGAAATACTCCGCGCCATCCGGGCGGTGCACGCCGGGCGGCCGTGGTTCGACTCGTCCGTCGCCCACCGGCTGCTCCGGTTGATCGCCGACTGGCGGCAGGGTGGCGGCTGGTCGGCCTTCAAGGTTCCTGGCCGTGGCCGGGCTGTCCGTCGTGGCCGCCGGTGACAACGTGTGGTCGATGCGGGTCTGGCACAACTGACCGCCGCCGGGCTCACCGCGGCGGGGCCCCGAGCGCCTCGGCCACCGCCGACCGCACCGCGGTCGACTTGGTGACGGTGCCGGCGGCCATGCCGTCGGCGGGTTCGGTCAGCGTGCTCCGCTCACCGCGGAACCGGCCGGTCAGCGGGTCGACGAACAGCTCCTCCCGCCGGCCGGGCGGTTCCAGCACAAAGGCGGCGGCAGGCTCGCCGCGGACGTCGGCGCTCTCCCGGACGAACGTCACCCCCGGGGCGAGCAGCAGGGCGCCGTACAGCGCGGCTCGCAGGTCCGGGGGCACCAGTCCGCTGCGGAGCACGTCGGCCGCGTAGGTGAACGGGCCGTGGTAGCCGCTTCGCTCCGGGCTGTCCCGCCGCAGCCGTTCGTAGAGCAGCCGCGGGTCGCGGGTGACTCCGGCCAGGAACTCGGTGTTCGGCGTCTGCCACGAGCCGGGCACCGGTCCCCGGCCAGGTAGGCGTACCGCTTCCCGGGGCCGCCGAACATCGCCGTCCACCAGGCGTGGGTGCCGACGTACCGGTACTGGTCCGGGCCGAGCGGCTCGTCGGTCGTCTCCGGAAGTTCGTGGGTCCTTGCCGCTCGCTGAACACCAGCATGTCCTAAATGGACTCCAGCCGCCGGCCGCTGCTCCGCTGTGCCCGTCAAGGTCAGAACCTTCGGCTACTGGGAGGGTGCGGGAAGAGCGGCAATGAACGTCGCGGGTACAGCACGCGGACGGCGGGGGCCCCAGCGACTGCTGGCGAACAGGACAACGTTCGAGCGGCCCAAGCCACCGACCCACGCAGGTTGCCCGCGGTCGAAGGCCGAAAGCGGAGGGTGGTGCCACAAGCTGGCACCACCTCGCAGCCGAGCACCACCGCCGTCGCGGTATTGGACGACGTAGTCGAGCTTTCTACCCGGATCCGCCCCCGCGCGAGAGAAAGCCGCGAGGCAACCTCCCGGTTCCACCACGATCACCGCCGTGACCGTCGCAGCTCGCCAGCCGGTGCGGCGGACCGACTCGTAGCGCATCCACCATAATACCGCCCCCGGTGTGAAACACAACGACACCGCAATCAGACAGAAAACGAAGATACCTGTCTCGGTATTCCCAGGAGCATCACTGTCATCAATGCCGTATAAAAAAAGCAAGAATAAAAGAGCTGGCATCCAAACCAGGCCGCACGCCGTCGTCCGCAGTGCCACGGCCCCCACGCGCGCCAGTTCGCGAGCCAACTCCGCCCGGCTCAGCCCCCAGGAGTCCCCACGATCACTCCGCGGCCCGTTGTCCCGCTCCATCGCCCCAGCATACGGGCACTAACAGGCTGATTGCGCCGTCACCTGGCCACCTTCCGCCGACGCATTCTTTCGTCACCCGCGGGTCTGTCAAACAAGCGGCTCTGTCCATGATTGCGTGATCGCCGCAACGAGAACTGCCCGGCCGCGACGGGTGGTCAGCCCGCGGGTGGGACGGCCACCACCTTGCCGTGGATCTCTCCCGCGGCGGCCTGCTGGTGGATCGCGGGCAGCTCGCTCAGCGGCACGCGCCGTGCGATCTCGACGTGGAGGTCGCCGCTGTCGATGAGGGCGACGAGGTGGGAGAGCACGTCGGCGTCGGGGTGGACGAAGACCGTGGCCGCGCGCACGTTTCGCTCCTTGTCCTCGGGCGTTGTCACGGTCGGTGTCGTGGAGACGACCACTCCGCCGTCGCGGACCCGGGTGGCGAGGGCGGCGAACCCGTCCGGGCTGACCGGGGCCAGGTTGAGCAGCACATCGACGGGCTCGGTCACCGCATCGAGCACGGAGGTGGCGGTGTGGTCGATGATCTCGTCCGCGCCGGCCGCCTTCACGGTTTCGCTGCTGCGCGGGCTCGCGGTGGCGATGACGTACGCACCTGCGCGCTTGGCCAGCTGCACGGCGTACCCGCCCACCGGACCGCCGGCACCGTTGATCAGCACCCGCTGACCGGCCTTGAGTTCGCCGGCCTCGAAGAGTGCTTGTGAGGCGGTGAGCCCGACCGACGGCAGCCCGGCAGCATCGGCAAGCGGGATGCGCACCGGAGCCTTCACCAGTGCGCTGGCCGGGGCGACGACGTACTGCGCTGCCGAGCCGTCAGCGGTCATGGGGATGAACCCGACGACGTTCTCGCCCACCGTGAGACCGTCCACCCCGTCGCCGAGGGTGTCGATCGTGCCGGAGACGTCGTAGCCCGGAACGTGCGGCAGCGTCACCGGAATCGGCAGGAAGCCGGCGCGGATGCCGCCATCGGCCGGGTTGAACGCCGACCCGGCGACCTGGACGAGCACCTCACCCGCGCCGGGGACCGGCCGGTCGGCGTCTTCGTAGCGCAGAACCTCCGGGCCGCCTGTTTCGTGGAACCGTACTGCCTTCATGGTGTCTTCCCCTTCGGCGATGTGCTTCGAAGTCGAAGCAACTGGGGCCACCGTAGCACCGCTTCGAATCAGAAGCAAGTGCTTCAAGTTGGAAGCACTGAAAGGCTCGAGGCATGCCCATCACCGGGCAGGGACGTGCCGTGCTCGCGGAGGTCGTCCCCGGTCACCGCGCTGTCCTCGACGATCTGCTGTTCGCCCCGCCGTCCTGCTCGGCGGAGCCGCGACAGCGCACGAATCCGGCTGGGACGGCAGTGGACCGCTGGTCCGTCAGTCGGCTGACTGCCGGCGGGTTCTCCTACGCTGCTTCCAGCTCGGCAAGCCGATCCCGGATGGCGTCCGCTTCCGGATCGCTCAGCCGCACCAGGATCCGCAGTGCCTCCTCGAGGGCTTCTCGCTCGGCAGTCCGGTCGCCGATGACGCGTTGGATATCCGCGATCAGCCGATGAGTCCGGACCTGCCAGAAGAAGCTGCCGTGGCGGCGCCGATTCTGCAACGCTTCGGCATAGGAATTGAGGGCGAGGTCGGGCAGTTCCAGTTCGGCGTACACGCGTCCCAGGCATTCGAGGGTGTGGGCTTCGCCGTCAGGTTCCGTCCGAAGTGTGCGGAACTGGTCCAGCGCCCGGCGGATGAGGGCGAGGGCCTGGTCCGGCTCGCCGAACTCCAGGTGCCACCAGCCGAGGTTGCCCGTTGCCTTCGCCAGCCACACCCGGCGTCCGCACCCTTCCGCAAGGTCAAGGCTCCGCCGTGCCAGTTCGAGCCCCTCGTCGCGGTGTCCCCGGACTACCGCGATGTAACTGAGGGCGTAGCAGGTGTGGGCTTGTCCGGCGCGATCGCCGGAGTTCTCGAAGTACGCCAACGCCGGGCGGAGCTGTTCGACGGCTTCCTCGAATTGCCCGAGGCGGATGTGTGCCCGGCCGAGCAGGCGCTGCGTCATCGCGATGGCCCAGCCGTCGCCCGTACTCAGTGCGGCGAGCAATGCCGATCGCTGCGACTGCAGGAGGTCGAGCCGGTGTCCTAGCCGGTCGAGATAGGTGACGAGGGTCGTGGCCAACCGCCACACGTAGGAGTCCGGAATCCCGTTCTGCATCGATGTCGTGGCGAGGATGCCGGCACGTTCGGCGTCCAGCCACGCCAGCGCCTCCCCGGAACTCGTGAACCGCTCGGCGAGCTCGGGGGCGCGTGGCGGCGCGAGCGGTAACGAGTCCCACGGCGAGCCCAGGTGTTCGTTCGCCGCGCAGGCCGCGTGCAGGTAGTAATCGGCCAAGCCCACGAGAGCGGCTTCGCCGGCCTTCGCGGCCACCGCAGTCAGCTCTCGGGCGTATCGCCGAAGGAGGTCGTGCATGCGGTACCGGTCGGGGGACAGTTTCTCGACGAGGTGTGCGCGTACCAGCTCGGTCAACGCGAGGCAGGTCGCCGCGAGGTCGACGCCGGACAACGCGGCGGCCGAACGTGAGGTGAAGTCCGCCCCCGGGTGCAGGCTCGTCATCCGGAAGACCGCCGCCGCCGTGGGCGTCAACGCCCGGTACGACCAGGAGAACACCGCCCTCACTCCCAGTCCTGGTTCACCGGTTTCCAGCCCGTCCAAGCACGAAGGATGCGCGCACAGCTGCTCGGACAACGCACTCAGCGACAACCTCTCCTCAGCGAGTCTCCCCCCGAGGATTGCGACGGCCAGCGGTAACCGGTCGGCGTAGTCGATGAACCGCGCGACCGCCGCGGGCTCGGCGGCCGTGCGCTCGGCGCCGACCATGCGGGTGAGCATGTCACTTGCCTCATCCCACGACAGAGGTTCGAGCGCCACCCGCCGTGCACCGAACCGGGCCACGAGGTTCGTGAGGAGGCGGCGGCTGGTCACCACGACCCGGCACGCCGAGCCGCCTGGCAGCAGTGGCTCGACCTGCCGGCTGTCACTGGCGTTGTCCAGGACGACGAGCAACCGCCGACCCGCGGTGAGGCTGCGGAACAGGGCACTCTGTCTCGGCAGGTCGCCCGGCCAGGAATCGGGGCTGAGGCCGAGAGCGTCGACGAAGCCGCGAAGTGCCTCGCCGGGCAACATCGGCGACGCCGACGGGTCGGCTCCGCGGAGATCGACGTAAAGCTGCCCGTCGGGGAAGTGCTCGGACCGCAAAAGTGCCCAGTGAAAGGTCAACGCGGATTTACCGACCCCGGGCATGCCGTTGACGACGCAGGAATGAACTCCACCGTCGCCGGTATCCAGCAGTCCGTCCAAGGCGCCGAGCTCGCCGCTGCGCCCGACGAAGTGATCAGCACGCGGCGGAATCTGCCGGGGAACCATTTCACAGGACGGCGCGGCTTGGTGCAGATATATGTCCCCGTTGACCGCCCGAGTCTGCACGACCGCGCCGGCAACCACGCCATCGACTCGGTTGCCGCCCCGGGACTCGCTCACGGCGGTCGATACTAGCGGCGGTGGTGACCGCTGGATGCCTCCGTTCGGGCGCACCTGCTCCCGGGCAAAACGCCGCCTTTGCGGCAGGAAAAACCATACGGCATCCGAGTGGCCTGAATGGACGACCCGTCAACGGCGCTTTAGCGTGTTCCATATCGAATCATTGCCGGAAATTTCCCCTCCCCGCGAAGGTCTGCACGTGATCGCGTTCGCCAGTTCGGTGTGGACGGCGAGGTCGGTCTTGATGATTCGTCGCGTGGGCACCCTTGGTGTAGATCAACTCCGCGGCGTGCTCGACGATGCGGGCTCGGGTCGACATTAATGGGCGGGCAAGCCCAAAACAGCCAGATGCACGGAGGCACCCATGAAGGCAATCGTCGCGACGGCCCAGGCCGCGGAAGCAGCCGGGATCACCCTCGCGGACCGGCCCGAGCCGACACCGGCGATCAACGACGTCGTCGTTGAAGTCCGTGCGTCGGGCTTCGTCCCGGCCGGGTGGGAGTGGCCCTCGACGTGGGTCGACCGCTCCGGGCACGATCGAGCCCCGGCGATCATCGGCCACGAGTTCGCCGGCGTGGTCTCCTCGCTCGGCTACGGCACGACGGGTCTCTCGCTGGGCCAGCGGGTGTTCGGGATCACCGACTGGCACCGCGACGGCACCCTGGCCGAGTCCGCGGCCGTGGAGGCACGCAACCTGGCGCCGCTGCCGGGCAACGTGGACTTCACGGTGGGGGCGAGCCTGCCGATCTCCGGCCTGACCGCGTGGCAGGGCCTGTTCCAGCACGGTCGTGTCCGGGCGGGGCAGAGCGTCCTCGCCCACGGCGCCGCCGGCGCGGTCGGGTCGGTGGTGACGCAGCTGGCCCGGGAGTTCGGCGCCTACGTCATCGGCACCGGGCGGGCGTCGGACCGCCAGGCGGCGCTCGATTTCGGCGCGAACGAGTTCCTCGACCTCGACCACGACGACCTCGGCGACATCGGCGGGGTCGACCTGGTCTTCGACGTCATCGGTGGCGACATCCAACGGCGCTCGGCGAGCATCATCCGGCCCGGCGGGACGCTGGTGTCGGTGGTCGGGCCCGTCGAGGCTCGCCCGGTCGACAGTCTCGCGATCGACTTCGTCGTCGAGTCCGTTCCGGGCCAGCTGGTGGAGATCGTCGACCGGGTGCGGGACGGGCGCCTCCGCACGCACATCGGCACCGTCGCGACCCTCGACGACGCCGTCCCCGCACTGAACCCGACCGAGCGACGCAAGGGCAAGACCGTCATCCGCGTGCGTCCCTGACCGGGAGCCCGAACCCGCTGGTCGGCGACGAGTTGCCGGCGCCGCTTTCCGGCCGGGTCGACCACCGGACTGTCGGTTCTGGGCGGCGGAGCGCACAATGGTGGCCGCGGCCGAGAACATGGCCGGTGCCGAGCCGGACCGGATCGGCGCCACCGGGCGGGGCGGCGCCATGCTGCGCCGGCACGGGGAAGTGCCAGTTGACGAGGGTCTTCTTCCGGCGCCTCGATGAGCTGTTCCCGGACGGGCACCAGCGCGGACTGCCGGGGGAGCTCACCCGCGGCGCCGTCGAGTGGCTGCCGAACTCGCGGCTGCCGCCCGATCCGGGCTCCGCCGGGGCGGATCGCCCCGGAAACGGCAAGGAGGCGGACCTGTGACCGAAGGAACCGGCCGGGTGGCGTTGGTGACCGGGGCCAGCAGCGGGATCGGCGCGGCGACGGCGCGGCTGCTCGCCGCGCGCGGAATGCGGGTGGTGGTCGACTACCTGCACAGCAGCCAGGCCGCCGAGGAGGTCGTGGCCGGGATCCAGGCGGCGGGTGGCCAGGCGATGGCCGTCCAGGCCGACGTGCGCGACGCGGCGGCGGTCCGGACCATGGTCGATCGCGTCGCGGCGGCCTGGGGCGACATCGACGTCCTGGTGCACAATGCCCTGACGCCGTACGCGATCAAGCCGTTCCGGGACATGACGTGGGAAGAACTGGGCGGCAAACTCGACGACGAGATGCGGGCCGCGTTCGTGGTGACCAAAGCCGTCGTGCCGACCATGACCGGACAGGGCTGGGGACGGCTGATCTACCTCGGCACCGGCCTGAGCCGCCAGCCTCGCGCGGACATGATCGCCCTCGGCACGGCGAAGGCCGCGCTGACGCAGTTCGCCCGGTACCTCGCCCAGGAACTGGGGCCCGCGGGCATCACGGTCAACGTCGTCGAGCCCGGCCCGGTGGCCGAAACCCGGATCTCGCGCGTCCTCGACGAGGAGCAGAAGCGGCGGCAGATCGCCGCGACCCCGCTGGGTCGCCTGGCCCGCCCGGAGGACGTCGCCCGCGTGGTGGCCTTCTACGCCGGCGAGGACAGCGCCCACATGACGGGCACCACCGCCCCGGTCAACGGCGGAATGTCGATGTACTGAGGAGAAACGCTCATGCACACCGTCGATCTCGCCTACGTCGGGCGGGGCCTGCACGAGGAGCTCGTCGCCTACATCGCCGACCAAGAGGACTTCTACGCCGCCGAAGGGGTCCACGTCGCCCTGCGCGACGGCTGCGACTGGAGCGAGGAGCGGCTCCGCCGCGGCGCCACCATCGGGCTCGGCCGCGTGCTGCTGTCCCGGCTGACCGGTGGCACCCCGTGGGTCGCCCTCACCGTCAACACCCACGCCCCGCTGTTCTGGTTCCTCGCCCGCGCCGACCTGACCGACCTGACCGACCTGGCCGGCCGGCGGCTCGCGGTGCACGCGCCCCGCACGGCGCCGGGGTGCTTCGCGCGCATCGTGCTGCGCCGGGCGGGCCTCGATCCCGATCGCGACGTCGAGTGCGTGGTCCGGGCGCCCGGCGACTACGGCATGGATCTGCGTCACCTGCGCGACGGATCCATCGACGCCGCCTTCGTCGGCAGCACCATGGCGCCGGAGGCGGTCGCCGCCGAGCAGGGCTGGCGGGTCCTGGCCTGGGTGGGCGACCACTTCCGGATCCCGACCGTGGGCGTGGCCGTCGACCCGACCCACCTGCGGCCCGACGACCCCGGCGTCCAGGCGGTCGTCCGCGCCCACCGCCGCGCCCTGCGGGTGCTCCACGACGACCCCGGCACCACGGTGCGCTACATCCAGTCGTTCCTCGGCGGGCACACCGCCGCCGAAGCCCGGGCCCACTACGAGGCGTTCATCGCCCCGCACTTCACCACCGACGGCCACGTCGACTTCGCCGTCGCCCACGCCGCTATCACCGCGGTCGCCACCGAACTCGCGGTTCCCGCCACCCTTGCCGGGACCGAGTTCTACCGCACCACGACCACTGCGGCCGGCTCGAGCCGGTCCTCGACGCCGGGCGGGTGACGTGCCGGCCCACACTTACAGTTCGGCACCGAGCGCGTCGAAGAGGCCGTCCCGGGTCACTCCGAGTTCGGCCAGCATCCTCGTGTCCGCGTCGCTGTCCAGGTCGATCCGGTCGGGTAGCCGCGCGGCCAGGGACTCGGCTCGGTCGGGCCCGTAGGCACGGCGGAGTACCCGGAGTGCTTCGGCCTTCGTGAGAACGGTCATCGGGCCTCGTTTCGGGACGGTGTCGTGGAGTGTCCGCGGTGTGGCCCTGCTGGCCGCCACCGGCCAAGACCATGCAACTCTACGACCTGGCACGGCTCGCGTGAACCGCCCGAGCGCTGCCGCGCCCGGCACCGGATGACTCGCGAGGAAACCGATCCGCCACGCAATCGCCGGCTGGCCCACGCAGCTGACCTGCGGCGACAGGCGCGTTCGAGGGGCAGGGCATGATCGCCGGCCATGGCGCTGCGTCCGCTCCACCAATCTTCCTCCGGCTGCCGGGTCTGCTCACGGGCGCTGAAGGGCGCCTTCATCGCATGTGATGAGAAGAAGGGGCCCTTCAGCGACGCTCAATGCTCCTCGGACGCCGCGTCGTAGGCGGGTGGGGCGTAGGTGTGCGTGGGCCGGAGCCGGACGATCAGCCTCTGCGCGCCGGGTTCGGGCGGCACGGTCGCGCCGCCCATGTGCAGGTCGTACATCACCTGGTGGAAGGCGCCGTCCGGGTCGTCGGTCAGTTCGACGACGCCGGAGATGGCGGCGTAGGTGAACTCCCCTCCGTCCGCGGGCAAGCCGTGGACCAGCAGGCTCACCCGCGGATCCCGCTGCATGTTGCGGGTCTTGCGGCGACCCGCGATCGTGCTGAACAGCAGGTCGTCGCCGTCGGGCTTCACGAAGATCACCGAGGCCTGGGGTGAGCCGTCCGGGTTGGTGGTCGAGAGGACCGACAGGTGGGGCCCGGAGAGGATCCGGGCGGCGGTCTGCCGCGCCGCCGCAGGTGGACGGCCGTTCAGCAGGGGATCGACGAAGGAGTGTTCGGTCATGCACATATTGACTCGGCCGCCACCGGAAAAGAATCGGCCGGACCGCGATTCTTTTCGGCGGGAGGGCGGGTCGACATGCGATGGGCCATGCGTGACGCGAGGATCGACCAGTTCGAGGCGGCGACCGCGCCCTACCGGAGGGAGCTGTTCGCCCGCTGCTACCGGATGCCCGGCTCGATCGGCGATGCCGAAGACCTCGTCCAGGCTTCTACCCGGGCTGGGACCACCGCCGAGAGACCCCTACGCCTCGACCCGAATGGCCGCACAGCCGCTCATAGGCCCATTACTGCAGCGTGATCGACCCGCAGCGGTGTGGGCGACGTCCACGACGACCACACGTAGGTCACTACGGGTGAAGGCGGGCCTGCGCGGAACTTGCGCCGGTGAGGGAACCACGGAAGGGGCGGCAGCGTCGGTACGCGGGGAGCACGCAGGGGGTGCGATGGCGGGCTTGCCGGACATCGAACGGATGGTTGACGACTGGGAGCGGGACGCGGCGGCGAAGTCGCAGAGCTACCAGGCAATGCAGGCGGAGGTGGAGCAGATCTCGCTCACCGGGACGGTGGCGGGGGCGCGGTGAGCGTCACGGTCGGGCACAACGGTTTGCCGACCGCGATCGGGATGACTGACGGTGTTCGCTCGATGAGCCCGGACGAGATCGCGGCGAACGTGATGAAGGCGATCCGCAAGGCCCAGTCGCTGTACCCGGACAAGATGCGCGAGATCCTCGCCGAGACCGTCGGCGACGACGACACGGCCCGGCACCTCGCGGAGACCGCCGAGCGGAACTTCCCGGACGCGCCGGAGGAAGAGCCGGAGCCGCCGCTGCCGCCGGAGTCGCACCGCCGGCTGTACGAGACGGACGAAGAGGACTCCGCGCCGCCGCCCGTGCCCAAGCCGCCGGCCGCGCCGCGTCGTCCCGCGCGGCCGCGGTTCTGCGGCGGGCCGGGCGGGGCGTACACGAGGGACGAGTGGACGTCGATCTCGGACATCGGGAAGACGTTCGACGGAGTCGAGCTGACCCGCGAGGAGTACGAGCGGGTCGAGGGGCTGTACCTGGAAGCCGTGCGCACCGGGCTCGAGGCGGCGGGCGTCGAGCGGCTGCGGGTGTGCGGGCTCGAGGACCACGGCGACGCCCCTGATTCGCTCACGGAGGGGCGCTGGCTCACGCTGTCCGAGGCGATGGAGATTTGCCGGGCGCTGCTGCGCGAGGCCGGGTTCTGGTGCCGCTTGGAGGACGGCGACCGGGCCTACGTCCACGTCGGGTACGACTTCTACCTCTACCTGGGGACGCCGGTCGATGTCGGGGCCGCGCTCGCGCCGTTCGAGAAGGCGGGACTGTTCGTCGAAGCGGGATTCCCCTCGCCGTATGCTGAGTAGCGGCTTGCTGTGGGGCGAATTGTCTTGAGTTCAAATCGAGAGTCGCCAGCTTGGCCGGTGCGCTCGGTCAGCCGGTGACACTGCTCGGCGGTGGAACCATCCGTCCACGAAATCGCCCTTGTCCTGGACTGGCAGTTGACGGTGCAGTGACCGGATTCCCCGCAACCGGCGGGTGAAGTCCGCAGGCACCCGACTGCCTCGGGTATCACGCAGCAGCAGGGCGCGGGCGAGCGGAACGGCCGTGGCCCAGGTGGCGAGACCCGCCCAGGGCGCCACAGGTCGCGTGGTCGGACAGCGGGGTTGTGGTCTCCTGCGAGAATACTCCACTTTGTACTGTTTCTTGGTTGGACGTCGTGCGGGATGCCGCGGGTGAGGGTGATCCGCAGCTGCGGCTTTCTCTCGTCGACCCGCTCCTGGGTGCGTGCCCGGCCCGTCGGACAGGTGCTGTCGACCACACAAAAGGTAAAGGTAAATTAATGTACGCGAATCACGTGTTTTGAATCCGTCGAGAAAACTTCACTCCAACGGCTGATTGGCGCAGCGTCGAGGCACGTTAGATTTTGTCTGCGGCTCCGGATTCCCGGGCAAAGCTGACTTGAGCGCCTCTTGCAGGCTGCCTGGGGGAAGGTTCCTATGCCCGGTTTGTTCGTCGGCGCGCGCAAAAGATCCGTTACCTTGCTTTCGCTCCGATTTGCCCGAGTTCTCACCCTTTTCTTGAGCGTGGTCGCCCTGACGGCCGGCGTGGTTTCGCCCGTGCAGGCAATGGCGTCGGCCGCCGCGAGGCCTGGTCCCGCCGCGGCGGCGAAACCGGCCGACTTCGGTTCGAACGCCGCGAACTCCGCGGACATCGCCGTCGACGGATGGGGGGACGCGCAGGGCTACCACCTCGAAGTCGGCCGGGAGAGCAGCGGGTTCGCCTGGCGTGAAGTCGCGCTGCTCCATCCCGCCGGTTTCGACGACTCCTCCTGGACCGGCTACCAATGCCTTTCCGGCGACGGCCGGTTCGCCGCGCTGGCGATCCTGCCCGCTTCGGCGGTGAACATCCAAGACGCCCGCGACCACGGCGCCTTCGCCTACTCCGTCGACCTCGCCTCCGGCACGGTGCACGCTCTCGCCGGCGGTGTCGGCCTGAAGTACTACTCGCCCGGCTGTGGGGCCGGGGACGTCGCCGTGTTCACCGTCGCGATCGACCAGAAGACCAAGCTGCTGAACGCGGACCTCGCAGCGGGGAAGATCACCGGCTCGGTCACCGCGTCCGGGCAGATCACCTCGGCCGTGCCCACCCGGACCGGCATCGTCGGTGCTGCGGGCAACCGTCTGGTTTCCGTGCCCGCGATGGGTAGCCCGGCCGTCATCGCATCCGTCGCCGGTGCGGTGTACGACGTTCGCCCCTCGGCCGACGGCGGCGTGAGCTTCCTGCACACCGCACCCGGCACCAAGGTCGCGACCGCGGCCCACGAGCACGCCGGTGCCGTCACGACCCTCGGCACCGGTGACCTCACCCGCGTGCAGCTGTCCCAGGGCCGCGCCGGGCACGCCATCCTTTCCGGCGCCACACCGGCGGCCGATCCGGGGGTGCTGGCCGCGGCCGGCATCACGGCGGTCGGGGACACCGGTCTCGCCCGCGGGGCCTCGGCGGCATCGCTCGACGGTGACGCGCTGCTCGGGCCGGACGCCGACGGGCAGAAAACCACATCCGCCGTGCTGGCGACGAAGACGGGCAAAGTCTTCTCGCCGGCCGTCCCGCCGAGCTCCGGCCGGGCCGCCACGGCGGTGCCCACGTACTCGGCGGCTCCGGGAAGCACGGCGCAGTCACCGCACGCGGACCGCCTGAGCCCGAAAGCCGACGCAGCTCCGGCGGCCGGAGCCGCGCCGAACACCACACAGGCGCAGTCGCCGAAGTGCGCAGTGCCGCCGCTGAACGCCAACCGCCAGGTCATGCAGCCGAATCCGGCGCAGGTCAACTGGGCGGTGCAGCTGGCCGAGCAGGGCCTGCTGACCGGCAGCGCGTACACGCGCCCGGCGAACTTCGCGAACATGGGACTCGTCGGGTACGCACCCAACAGCGACTTCCCGCTGATCCCGCTCTCGCACCCGGCCGGGGGCACGAACACCGTGCCGCGGTCGATCTTCGAGGGCATCATGGCCCAGGAATCGAACTGGTCCCAGGCTTCCTGGCACGCGCCGGCCGGCACCGCGGGCGACCCGCTGATCGCCAGTTACTACGGCGCCGGCGGCGACATCGTCTCGATCAACTACGCCGCTTCCGACTGCGGCTACGGGATCAGCCAGGTCACCGACGGCATGCACATCGGCGACCACTCCCTCTCCGAGCACGGCCAGTGGAAGGTCGCGGTCGACTACCAGGAGAACATCGCCGCGGGCCTGCAGATCCTGGAGAGCACCTGGAACCAGCTCTACGCGGACGGCATCACGGCGAACAACGCTGACCCGCGGTACCTGGAGAACTGGTACTTCGCGGCCTGGGCGTACAACTCCGGCATCCAGCCGAACGCGGCCAACGGCAACACCACCGGCTGCACCCCCGGCCCGTCCTGCACCGGCCCGCACGGCACCTGGGGCCTGGGCTGGACCAACAACCCGGCCAACCTCGACTACCCGCCCAACCGCGACCCGTACCTGCAGGACACCTACGCCGACGCGGCCCACCCGGCGAGCTGGCCGTACCAGGAACGCGTGCTCGGCTGGACGGCGAGCCCGCTGATCCGCTACGGCAGCCCGGCCTACCCGAAGCCGACCTACAACGGCGGCCGGCACTGGGTGCAGCCCGCGCCGTACACCGCGATGTGCTCCCCGGCGGCCAACCAGTGCGACCCCAACGCCACCAACACGTCCAACCCCGGCGCCAGCCACTGCATGCTCGACGACTTCCAGTGCTGGTGGCACAACCCGGTGACCTGGATCCCCACCTGCGCCACGACGTGCGCGACGAGCCCGTACGCGGTGTCGGGCGGGTCCGAACCGGCGAACCCCTCGCAGAACCCGCCGACGTGCAGCCAGGACACCTCGAAGGTGCCCAGCGGGTCGATCATCGTCGACGACGAGCCGAATCGGCTCAACCTGCAGGGCTGCGGATCGGCGAACTGGTCGGACAACGGCACGTTCACCTACACCTACGGCACCGACTCGGCCGGTGATCCGATCGGCGCGATCGACACCCACCAGCTCGGCACCGGCCTCGGCGGCCGCGTCCTGTTCACCCACACCGAGAACGGCTCGAACCCGGCGCTCATCAACACCGGCGTGTGGACCCCGAACCTGCCGTCGCTGCAGTACTACAAGGTCAAACTGCACCTGCCCGGCCTCGGCGCCCAGGCGACCAACGTCGTCTACAACATCAACCCCGGCGGCGGGGTCTCCCCGTGGAAGATCCGGGTCAACCAGGCGTGGAACTCCGAGCAGTGGGTCACCATCGGCACGTTCGCCATGCAGAACGGCGGCAACGTCACCCTGACCAACAACGGCAGTTCGGTCGACCAGGGCGGGTTCGGCTACTCCGACTTCGACGTGGCCTTCGACGCCGTCGCGTTCGTGCCGCAGGGCGGTACGCCGGGCCAGCCGATCGGCGGCCCGGTGGGCGTCATCGACGCCCCACGAGGATCCAACCCGGCGTTCATCGCCTGTGGCTGCGCGCGACGGACCGCGGGTGACCCGGTCGACACGTCCACCGGCTACTTCGGCCAGGAGTTCACCGACCTGACGACACCGGGTCGCGGCATGCCGCTCAGCTTCACCCGCAGCTACGCCGAGGGCATCGCCGATCCCAACGGCCCCAACGGATCTCTCGCCGTCGACGGGCCCTTCG
This sequence comes from Amycolatopsis sp. NPDC058278, assembly GCF_042881395.1. NCBI lineage: Bacteria > Bacillati > Actinomycetota > Actinomycetes > Pseudonocardiales > Pseudonocardiaceae > Amycolatopsis > Amycolatopsis sp. NPDC058278. The sequence goes on from NZ_JBHVXZ010000043.1 coordinate 34,318, forward strand.
GCCGCGGCTGGACGGACTCGTACAACCTCAACGCGACCACGGCCGCGAACGGCAACGTGACGATCACGCAGGAGGACGGCTCCCAGGTCGCCTTCGTCGACTCGTCCGGTACGTACACGACGGCCGTCCCGCGCTTCGACGCCGTGCTGGCGAAGAGCGGCTCCAGCTACGTCTACACCAGGCGCGGCAAGGAGATCTTCACCTTCGACGCCGCCGGTGGCCGGCTCACCGCGGAGACGGACCTCGCCGGCAGCAAGGCGAATCCGCCGTACCAGACCAGCCTGGCCTACGACGGCGGCGGCCACCTGTCGACCGTCACCGACCCGGCCGGCCGCAAGTACACGCTGACCTGGACCGGTGGTCATGTCACCGGTCTGGCCGACACCGCCGGACGCACGGTCTCGTATTCCTACGACACCAACGGCGACCTCACCGACGTCATCGACGTGGGCGGCGGGCATTCCCAGTACAGCTACAACTCCGCGCACCTGATGACCGCCATGCGCTCGCCCGGGAACTACGGTGGTGCGGCGGGCGCGGTCACGTCGATGGTCTACGACAGCGCCGAGCGCGTCACCGGCCAGACCGACCCGAACGGCCACACCACCACCTTCGGCTACCAGTCCGGGGGCCAGGTGCTGGTCACCGACCCGGCCGGCCACCAGACACTGGACACCTACCAGAACGGCCTGCTGGTCTCGGAGACCAAGGGCTACGGCACGGCCGACGCGGGCACCAGCAGCTACACCTACGACCCGGTGACGCTGGGCGTGACCACGGCCACCGACCCCGACGGCAAGACCCGGACGTTCACCTACGACGACCACGGCAACAAGACGTCGGCGTCGAACGGGCTCGGGTCCACCACCAACTTCGCCTACGACACCAATGACGACCTGGTCGAGACGATCGACCCCAACGGCGTCGCCACGGTCACCACCTACGACCCGAACACGCTGCAGCCGGCCTCCACCACCGTTACCCAGGCCAACAACGTCGTCGAGTCCACCACCGGCAACTTCGGGCCCGCGCCGACCCGCACCGCGCAGTCGTTCTTCGACGACGCAGCGCACCCGGCCGACCTGACCCGGTCCGTGGACGCCAACGGCAAGACCACGACCTTGACCTACGACGCCTTCGGTGACCAGGCGACCGTCACCGACCCGGCCGGCGACAAGACCCAGTACGGCTACAACACCGCCACCGGCTGGACGACCTCGGTCACGCAGGCGAGCGGCAAGACCACCACCTTCGACCGGGACCGGTTCGGCTCGGTCACCAAGACCACCGACCCGCTCGGGCACGTGACCTCGGCGACCTATGACGCCGACGGGAACAAGACGTCCACAACGGACGGCAACGGCCGGGTCACCGGCTACGCCTACGACCCGGCCGGCCAGCTGGTGAAGGTCACCCAGGCCGACAACACCACGCAGGTCGCCGACTACAACCCCGACGGCACCGTTTCCGGCTTCACCGACGGCCTCGGCGGCAAGACCGGCTACGGCTACGACGGCCAGGGGCGCCGCACCGTGCGCACCGACCCCGACAACCGGGCCAGCACAACGCATCTGGACGCGGCAGGCCGGATCTCCTCGGTGACCGACGCCGCCGGTCGCAGTACCGGCTTCGGCTACGACGACGCCGGCCGGCCCACCTCGGAGACCTTCTCCGACGGCGTGACGCCGAACATCGGGTACACCTATGACCAGGCCGGGCAGCGGCTGTCCATGACCGACGGCACCGGTAAGTCGACCTGGGCGTACGACACCTTCGGCGAGATCGTGGCGCAGACGCAGGGCTCCGGCGCGAGCGTGTCGTTCGGCTACGACAGTGCGGGCAACCAGACGTCGATCACCTATCCCGGCCACACCACGCCGGTGGCCCGGACGTTCGACGACGCCGAGCGGCTGAAGACCGTCACCGACTGGAACGGCAACACGACCACCTTCGGCTACAGCCCGGACGGCCAGGTCGCGAGCACCGCCTACCCGGACGGCGTCACCGTCACGAACTCCTATGACGACAACGACCTGCTGACCGGGACCACGGCCGGTCCGGCACTGTCGGCGAGCTACGGGCGGGACCCGGCCGGCCAGGCCTCGTCCCGCACGGTCTCAGGGGTGACGCAGAACTTCGGCTACTCACCGCGGGAGCAGCTCACCTCGGCCGGGTCGACCGGGTTCGCCTACGACGCCGCCAACAACCCGGTCACCGTCGGCGGGACGACCCAGACCTTCGACGCGGCCGGCCAGCTCACCGGCGACACGTTCGACGTGCTGGGGGAGCGGACCAAGGCCGGTACCACGACGTACGGCTACAACCAGGCCGGCCAGCTCACGTCGTACACCGGGGCGAACTCCGCCGCCTACGCCTACAACGGCGACGGGATGCGGACCAGCAAGACCGTCGGTGGCGCCACGACGACCTTCGTGTGGGACAGCGCCCCGACGCAGAATCTCCTGTCCGACGGCGTGAACAGCTACCTGTACGGGCCGGGTGGGCTGCCCATCGAGCAGATCGGCGCCGCGAGTTTCTGGTTCGTGCACGACCAGGTCGGCTCCACCATCGGGCTGCTCGACTCGGCCGGCGCGGTGGCCGCGACCTACTCCTACAGTCCGTACGGAACGGTCACGGCGACCGGCAGCGTCGCCACCCCGCTGCGCTACACCGGCCAGTACACCGACGCCGAGTCGGGTCTGGTGTACCTGCGAGCCCGCTACTACGACCCCGCGACGGCGCTGTTCCTGACGCTGGATCCGATGGTCGACACCACCCGGGCGCCGTACGCCTACGCCGGCGACAACCCGGTCAACTACACCGACCCCACCGGCAAGTGCAGCTTCTGGAGCTGCCTCGGCGAGGGGTTGATGGTCGCCGGCATCGCCGCGGCGGCGGTCGGCTGCGCCGTGCTGGAGCCGTGCGGTGGCCTGGCGCTGGCCGGGGCCGGGGCCGTGTCGGCGGGCGCGGGCATGACCATGTTCGGGATCGGTGCGGTGTCGGCGGCGGCGGGCGCGGCGATGGTGACCTCCGGCGGTTCCGGGCCGCACTGGGACTTCGATGATTCGGGTGACGGAGACGCCGGTCCGTCCAAACAGCAGCAGTCACAGGACCACGCGCATCAGCCGGAAAACATGGACCACGTGTTCCGGCCGAAGCGCAACGACCACAAGCTGGGGCCGTTGGTCGACAGCTGCGGCAGCGAGGACCAGGCGATGACCGACATGATCGACAGCATCGGTGACGTGCCGGACGGCATCTACGGCAAGGGAAACGAGATCGAGCGTATGGTGAACGGACACTTGGTGCACATCAGGGGCAGGATGATGGACGGCGTCTTCAAGATCTCAACGGCTTACACCCCATGACCTCGGGTGAACGGGAAGCGGCCCGGCTGGAAGACCTCCTCCGGGCCGACCCCGCGAACACCTCGGCGGCACTGGACCTGGCGCAGCTGTCGTTGTTGCCGCTGCGGGACGACGAGGAGGCGGACCGGCTCGCGCTGGACGTGCTGGCCCGCGAGCCCGGCCACCCGCGCGCTGTGCTGCTGCACAGCTACGTCTGCCTGCACTACTGGCTCCTCGACGAGAACATCGCCGAGGCGGCGGCCATGCTTGCCGAGGTGATCGACCGAGGCGAGGAGCTGGGTGCGGCGCCGATGCTGCTCGACCAGGCACGCCGCCGGCTGGACCCGAAGCTGCCGCCCGACATCGCCCTGCTGCGGCTCTCGGTGTCGGCGGAGCCGGCTTGGGTGTTGAACCACCAGAGGCTGGCCTGGGCACTGCACGCGGCCGGAGACGACGCCGGCGCACGCCGGGAGTACGAAACGGCGACGGCGAGCGTCTTGGACGCGAGCGTCGAACTGGACCCCGTGACGGAGTCGTTCCACGACTGCTTCACCGGTCGCACGGTCACTGTGGATTGGCTGATCAAGGATCGCGAGCGCGTGTTGGGGCGGTGAACCGTTCGGAGGAACAACTCGGCAAGCCACCGATAGCCGAAGAGTTTGCCCCCATCAGCGCGGTACGAGCTGCGTCGCGAGGACCGTCGCGTTCACGAGGGAGCACGGAGTTGCGTGCGGCCGCGATAGGGTGGTTCATGCCCCTGAGCAGGTACGAAGTCAGAGCTTCGATCGCCGTGTCCGACATTTACCGGGCGGTCGCGTTCTACGAAGGCAAGCTCGGCCTGCGGGCGCTGCAGTCCGGCCCCAGCGCCCATGTCGCCGACGGCAGTCGAACCTACGGATCCGGTGGCGGACCGGCCCTGAACGTGTACCAGTCCGCTACTGCCGGGAAGAGCCCGGCCACACTGGCGACCTGGTACGTCGACGACCTCGACAAGATCGTTGACGAACTCACCTCGACCGGCGTCGAGTTCACCCGCTATGACCAGCTCGAACACGACGCGAAGGGCATCACTGCCCGGGCCGGCGGTGGCCGTATCGCTTGGTTCCAGGACCCGGACGGCAACACCTTCGCCATCGAAGCCGACGTCTGAGAGGGCATGACCTCTGGCCGACCCCATCGGGGCCGAGCCTCCGGCAAGCACACCAATCGCCCTGTGGGCAAGCTCGTCGCCCCGGTGATGGAGGGCCCTTGATCGTGTCGCGGGCACGAACAACTACCGATCGGCGTCTCAGACACACTGCCGACAACCTCGTAGCCGACGGCGGTGTAGAACGCCGGCAACCGTTCGAGATCGGTCACACGTAGTCCGATGGGCACGGATTTCATTCGCCGTACCTCCATCGCGCGCTGAACCTGCTGATCCGCACCGCCCACCAGGCGGAAGACGCCAATCCCGGCTGACCGAGGTGCTCGTGGCCGGCCTCGCCGCGGTCTGAACGGCCGCGGACAACCTGCAGCAGCGGCCGGGACCGGCTACAGGCGTTGCGGGGTGCGCATTTTCGTCAGCAACGCGAGCAAGGTGTCCTGTTCCTGCGCGTCGAGACCGGCGAACAGCCCGGAGGCGTGCAGCCGCGTTCTGAGCGCCTCCCACAGTTCGTGCCCGTGTTCGGTGAGGGCCAGGGTGCGCTTGCGGCCGTCGGCGGGATGAGGCTGACGGGAGACGAGTCCCATGCTCTGCAGTTTGTCGGCGGCGAGACTCACCGTGGAAGGGTCGCAGTGCAGGCGGGCTGCCACCTCCCGCATCGTCGGCGGCTCGGTTCCCGGGGCCAGCGCCCACAGCGTGCCGGCGACGGACGCCGGGACCCCGAACTCGCCGAGCACCTGGGCCACGACCGCGTCGGCGGCGTTCCCCACCTCCACGAGGACACGGACGATCTCGGCTTTGCGCTCGACGGCCGCAGGGCGGGTCGTCGGTGCGGTCGCGTCACGGCTCACGGTCACGAACCCATGATACCCTCCCAATATCAATGAGAAACTCAATGAATATAGGGGAGTACATGACGGAAAGTCACCGGGGCGAGACAGTGCTCGTCACGGGCGGAACCGGCTACCTGGCCGGCTGGGTGATCGCCGGCCTGCTCCAACGCGGCTACCAGGTGCGCACGACCGTCCGGAGCCTCGACAAGGCGCAGCGAGTGCACGACGCCGTGAACGAGCAGGCAGCCGGAACCATCGAGTTCGCGGCCGTCGACCTCCTCGGCGACGACGGCTGGGACGAGGCGGTCGCGAGTGCCGACTACGTGCTGCACACCGCTTCCCCGATGCCCTTCGGATCGGACGTGGACCTCATCACCACCGCACGTGAGGGCACCCGCCGCGTCCTCGGCGCCGCCGCGCGCGCCGGGGTCAAGCGTGCCGTGCTCACCTCCTCCGGCGTCACGGCCGACACCGGCGACCCGGACACGCCCGCGACCGAGACGACGTGGACCGCACCGGCCGGCACCCCGGTTCGCGCGTACCCCGATTCCAAGATCCTCGCCGAGCGCGACGCGTGGGATCTCGCCGCCGCGACCGGGCTCGAGCTGACCGCCGTCCTCCCGACGTTCATGCAGGGACCCATGTTGGGCCCACCGGACAGGCCGGGCACGGTCGAGGTCATCCGCCGCCTGCTCGACGGCAAGATCCCCGCCGTCCCGAACATCGGATGGAACGTCGTCGACGTGCGCGACATCGCCGAACTCCACATTCTCGCCATGACGAGCCCGGCCGCCGCAGGCCAGCGCTTCCTCGGTTCGGGCAGCTTCCTGTGGTACCGGCAGATCGCCCGCCTCCTGCGCGAGAAGCTCCCGGACGAAGCCGCGAAAGTGCCTACGCGCACCATGCCCGACTTCGTCGTCAAACTGCTCGCGCGGCGCAACCCGCAGCTGGCGATGCTGCGTCCCGAACTCGGCCGCACGAGGCTCGTCGACAGCAGCAAAGCCCGCACCCGGCTCGGCTGGCATCCCCGCCCCGCCGAACAGACGATCGTCGACACCGCCACCATGCTCACCGCCGAATCACGAAAGGGCTGCGGAGGTCGGCGCTGAGCAGCACGCGGAAAGGGATTCACGCTACGTTGCGAGCGCGCTGAACTACACCGTGAGCCCGGCCCGTCCCCCGTCTCAGGCCTCACCCACAACAGCCAGCGGCCGAGAGGTGGCAACCGAACGGCGGGTTCGCGCGTGAGGGAGGCATGGAGACGGAACCGCAGACCGACGAGGGGTCGCTGGAGGTCGTGCGCCGTCGGGACCTCGGCGTGGCAGCCCGGTGGCAGAGGATCTGGGCGATCGTGGCCGACCTGGCGCTGCACCTCACGGTGGCCCTCCTGGTCGCGTCGCGGTTGGACTTCCCGTTCCTGTTCACGGCCGTCGCGGCGTACTCGGTGGTGTCGTTCGTCCACCGGGTCCCGCTGCAGTCGTGGTGGGGCACCACGACCGGCCGGGCACTCTTCGGCCTGCGCTGCGTGGTCGAGGCCACCGGAGGGAAGGCAACGCTCGGCATGCTGCTCAAGGAATGGTTGCTGTCATGCTGGTTGTTGATCTTCGCCGCGTATCCCTTGGTCGACGCGATTCCGAATTAGCGAGGATGTTCGGAGCCGATCTCGGAACGGACTTGGTGACGCGCGCGCTCAGGTGAGGGAAACTCGGGCCAGAGCCGGTGTGGTCGGGTGCGGCGACCCTGTTGCGGGTTCGGTGGTGATGCCGATGCGGTCGACGTCGGCGGTGAGCGCTGCGGTGACGGTGCCGGATCCGGTGTGCAGCAGTCCGGCGGACTGCGCGCCTCGTGGGCCGATGAGCCACACCTGGTAGGCGTGACCGGCCTCGAGCGCGGGCAGTGCCTGCGCGATGACGACGGCTTCGCCACGTTGCCGGGAGAAGGTCACCGCCACCGAACCGCCCGCGGTACCGCTCGCGCGAACCGTGAACACCTCTGGTGCCGGCTCGGCGATCTGCGTAACGGGCGCCGGATTCGACTGGAGGGCGCCGATGCCGATCCCGCCGGTGACCAGCGCGGCCGCGGCGCTGACGGCCGCCAGGGCGATGATCGCGCGCGTGCGCCACGGCCGGTGCTCCTGCGGCCGGAACGTGCTCACCGGCGGGAGCTGCCTGGTTTCGGCGATCTCGCTGAGGACCCGGCTGCGCAGCCGGGTGCCGGGGGAGGCGGCCACCGCGAGGGCGAGCTTCGCGGCGGTCGCGTGGAATTCGGCGACTTCGCCGGCACAGACCGGGCATTCGGCCAGGTGGCGGGTGAACGCGGCTCGTTCGAGGTCGGTGACCGCGTCGAGGGCGTACGCACCGGTCAGGGTGTGGACGTCGGCGGTGGTCATCGGGTCGCTCCCAACGCGTCCCGCAGGCGGATCATGCCGTCGCGCATGCGGGTTTTGACGGTACCGACGGCGACGCCGAGCTTTTCGGCGACTTCGCGGCAGGTGAGCCCGTGGAAGTAGGCGAGCTGGATGGATTCGCGCTGCAGGTCGGTCAGCGCGGACATGGCCGCCCGGACCTGCTGGCGTTCCTCTGTGGACAGTGCGGTCTCGACGACGTCGTCGAACGGTTGCCGCACGTCGAGCAGGTCGACGCGGTCCTCGCGGTCACGGGCGGACTGCTCGGCGCGGACCCGGTCGATGGCCCGGCGAGCCGGTCGTAGAGCGCGGCGAACGCGTGCTCGTCGCCGAGAGCGACGCGCCCGAGAAGTTCCTCGGAAGTGAATGACACGTCGGGTGGGGGTCGAAGGGCGATTAGGGTGGCGCGCGCGGCGGCCATGGCTGGTCCTTCCCGGCCGGAGCCGAGGCTGCGCCCGCAGCGAATCGGATTCCACTGACGAGCAAGCTGATACCGCTGATTCGTCGCCTCGCCCGCCGCGTATTGGTCCGGTTGTCCGGGGTGGCCGGCCGTCACCCTTCCGGGCGGTCTCGGATGTCGTTGCGGTCACAGGACCCATCGCATGCCACGTCGGCGCCGAATGACGGGCATGACCGCGACCAAGGTGACGTCCCCGTCCGACCGCCCTGCTCCGCCGCAGCGAACGCGGCTGCGGTTCTTCGCGGCCGCGTTCACCGGGGTGCTCGCCTTGGCTGCCGCGCTGGCAGCCGGGCACCTGGTGGCGGGGTTCATCAGCATCAACGCCTCGCCCTACCTCGCGGTGGGCAACGGCGCGATCGATTTGACCCCGATCGAGCTGAAGGACTTCGCTGTCCGCACCTTCGGCACCTACGACAAGCTGGTGCTGCTGGGCAGCATGGCCGTGGTGATGGTGCTGGCCGCGGCGCTCGCGGGTGTCCTATCGCGACGGTCTGCCGTACCCGGGACGGTGGTTGTGGCGCTGTTCGGTCTCATCGGCGCGTTCGCGGTGCACCAGCGCCCGGACCTGATGTTCGTGGCACTGCTGGCCCCGATCGCCAGCTTGATCGTGGGCATCGCGGTGTTCCTGCTGCTGCACCGCATCGCGCCGCGGGTGTGGCGGGAGCCGGATTCGCCGGAGAAGTCCGGGACGTCCAGGCGGGCGTTCCTGCTCGGCGGCGCCGGGGTGGTCGTCGGTGCCGGCGCCGCCGGCCTGGGCGGCCAGCTGATCAGCTCGTCCCGCGACGCCACGGCGTCCCGGGACGCGGTCGGCAAGCTGATCCCGGCGCGCACCGCGCCGACGATCCCGGCCGACGCGGACTTCGCGAAGCTCGGCACGCCGCCATTCCTCACCGTGAACGACAAGTTCTACCGCGTCGACACCGCGTTGTCGGTGCCGCAGGTGCGCACCGAGGACTGGAGCCTGCGCCTGCACGGCATGGTCGACCGCGAAGTCCGCTACAGCTACCGCGACATCCGCGACCGGCCGCTGGTCGAGCGCACCGTCACCATGACGTGCGTGTCCAACGAGGTCGGCGGCGACTACGTGTCGACCTCGAACTTCATCGGCGTCGACCTGGCCGACCTGCTCGCGGAAGCCGGCGTGCGACCCGGTGCCGAGCAGCTGTTCTGCACCAGCGTGGACGGCTGGACGTCGGGCACGCCGGTCGCGGCGGCGCAGGACCGCGGCCGGGGCGCGATGCTGGCCATCGGGATGAACGGCGAACCGCTGCCACTGGAGCACGGATTCCCGGCCCGGCTGGTCACACCCGGGCTGTTCGGGTACGTGTCGGCGACGAAGTGGGTCGTGGACATCGAAGTCACGACGTGGGCGGCCCGTCAGGCGTACTGGCTCAAGCGCGGCTGGAGCCGGGAGGCCCCGATCAAGACCGAGTCGCGGATCGACTCCCACCGCGGCTTCGCCAACGTTGCCAAGGGGAAGGTGCGCGTCGCCGGAGTCGCGTGGGCGCAGCACACCGGAATCGAGAAGGTCGAGGTCCGCGTCGACCAAGGTCCGTGGCAGGACACCACATTGTCGCAGGAGGTCAACCTCGACACGTGGCGGATGTGGTGGACCGAGGTCGAGCTGCCCGCCGGCGTGCACCAGGTGTTCTGCCGCGCCACCGACAAGTCCGGCTACACCCAGACCGACATGCGGGCGGGCACCGTCCCCGACGGTGCGACCGGCTGGCACAACGTCACCTTCACGGCCGCCTGAGAATCTTTTCCGCACCACCAATCCGGCCCGTTCAGGGTCCCGAATACCCAGTAACACAGGCGATTCGGTCGCCTCAGCCGCGTAATCAATTGGAGTGAATCCTTCGTGCGTAACCTTCGTATTGCCGGTATTGGCCTGACCGCGGCCGCCGCGCTGACCCTGACCGCCTGCGGCAGCAACGACACCGCTTCCTCCGGGAGCTCGAGCAGCGCCCCGGCCCCGGCGCCGTCGTCTTCGATGGCCGCTCCCTCCTCCAGCATGGCCTCCGGTGCCGCCGACGGCGTGACCACCAACGCCGACGTCTTCGGCCCGGCCTGTTCCCAGCTGCCGCAGGGCTCCGCGCCCGGCTCGCTCGATTCGATGGGCCCGCAGCCGGTCGCCTCGGCCGCGTCGACGAACCCGCTGCTGACCAAGCTGGTCGCGGCGGTCAAGGCCACCAACCTCGTGGACACCCTCAACAGCCAGCAGGCCATCACGGTGTTCGCCCCGGCCGACCCGGCGTTCGCCGCGCTGGGCGACGCCAAGTTCAACGAGCTCGCCGGCAAGCCCGCCGAGCTGTCGCCGATTCTGCAGTACCACGTCGTCGGCAAGCGCTACGACGCCAAGGGCATCGCGACGGCCGGCACGCTGGAGTCGCTGAACACCGCCGGTGGCCCCCTGAAGATCGAGGGCTCGGGCGAGAACATGACCGTCAACGGCGCGAAGGTCCTGTGCGGCAACATCCCCACCAAGAACGCCACGGTCTTCGTGATCGACAAGGTGCTGACCCCGGGCACCAACAAGTAAGACCGAATTCTCGGCCGCCGCCGGACGGCCACCTCGGCTCCCAACCCTCCTGGAGCCGAAGTGGTCGTCCTTCGCTGTCCGCGCCGTATACGAGCCCGGACAGCGACCGTGGTCTGGTGGCGGATCACCTGTGACGTGCAGGTCGCGTACCGGGCACACCCCGGCGAAGCCGCCGCGCGAACGTCTCACTCGCCACGGCCACCCTGCCGCCCGTGGTCACAGCCGGAAGTGGACGCGGAAGGTGGTGCCGTCGGTGCTGGTGTGGAGGCGGACCAGGTCGGACATGTGGTTGACCAGCAGGAGGCCGCGGTTGCGGTGTGCCTCGGGTGGGACGGGGTGTCGTCCGGCCAAGGGGTCGGTGAGGGTGCCGTGGTCGTGGACTTGGCACAGGAGGTGCCCGTCGGCGGTCCAGATCCGCAGCCGGCCGGTGCCGCCGCCGTGGTCGATGCTGTTGGTGACCAGTTCGGTGACGACCAGTTCGACGTCGGCGACCTGGTCCTGCGGCAAGCCTGCCTGGCGGGCGTGGGTCCGGGCGAGGTGCCGGGCCTGGGCGAGATTGGTGGCGTCGACGGTGAGTTCGGCGGCCTCGGCTGGTTCGGGCAGCGGCTGGTTGTAGCCGGCGATGATCGCTTCGGGGTCGTACGCGGCGCTGGAGCGCTGGCCGGTGCTGTCGATGAGCAGCGGGTGGGTCGCTTCGGCGTCGGCCAGCACTGCCGGGGTGAGGTTCTGGGTGTCGTAGGGGCAGAGGATGGTGACGTCCCGGCCGGTGAACGCGAGGTTGATCAGCGCTTCGTGCTGGACGCAGGCGGGGTATTCGTGGGCGCTGCGGCTCGGCCAGATCGGTTCGCCGATGATGCGGACGTGCCGGTCGGGGTGGGTGTCGGCGAAGGCGCGCAGTACCCCGGGGATGATCCGGCCGGGGTTGCGTCCGGCGATGCCCATGTCCATCAGGGTGACCTGGTCGGCGTCGGCGCCGAGTTCGGCGCGCAGCAGGGCGACGTTGGCCGCGGGGACCGACACGGCGACTGGTTCGCCCGCGGCGAGTCCGGACCGGATGAACGGGACGGTCCCGGCGAGGTACTCGTCGGCATCCCGGTAGAACAGGGCCGGATGGACGAACGGCTCGGCGGCGGGTGTGTCGACGGGCGTGCTCATGACATTTCCAGTTCTTCGATCACGATCGTCGCCGGTTCGGCGGGGTAGAGCAGTGTCAACATCCTACGGAGGATCGCCGGTGGGCGGGTGAGCGTGAGCGGTGCCGCGGCGACCAGCATGGCGGTGCCGTGGGCGTCGATGAACGACAGCTGCGACAGATCCAGCCGGGCGGACGCACCGTCGGTGGTCGCTGATTCCAGCGCGCTCTGCCAGATGTCGCGGGTGCTCAGGTCGACGTCGCCGATGACCTTCACCCCGCGCTGCTCCGGTATCCGGACCACCCGCAACTGGCTACGATGAGAATCAGTCACCCCGCCAGCCTACGTTGCGCATCCGCCACCGGCAGACTGCGAGTCTCTCCGCGGTGCGTCACCCATACGGGTGAAGTCGCAATCCGCCGCCCGCGGCTCTGGCGCTGTCAGCCTGGCAGGAGAAGGCTGACACCAAGTCACAGGACAGTGGGCTCCGGCCCAGTGCCGATGGCCCAGGTTCGCGGCTTGCCGGTTCAACCCAGAGCCGGTCGGGTTCAGTCCAGAGCCCCCGCGAACTGCCCTTCCCACTGGGTGGGATTCACCGCAGCCGCGCCACCAGGGACAGCCAGGCTTCTGCGTCCGCCCGGTTCGCGTGGATCGGCAGGACGCGGTCGAGTTGCAGCACCTGGATGGGTCTCAGGATGGCCCGTTGACCGGCGATGACCGCGCAAGGCAGTCCGCGGGCGTGGGCGTCATGGACAACCTCGAGGAGGGCGGACAAGCCGCTCGAGGAGCAGAACGTGACGTGGGTCAGGTCGATGATCAGCGCCTCGGGGCGCAGCCGCAGCTCGTCGTGCAGCCGGTCCTGCATGCGCGCGGTCACGGCCAAGTCGACTTCGCCGGCGATGGCCACCGTGGTGTGCTCGTGGCGAGCGGTGACCATGAGGGTGGGAGGCCGGGGGAGTATGGAAGCCGGCTCGCGCAAGCTGGGGGCGCGGGTGGCGTCAAGCATCGGAGGCCTCCTCGTCGACGGGAAGAAGCCGGATCGGCCGCGAACTTCCCGCGGTGCAGGCCTGCCCTGGTGTGGGCAGACCGAAGAACTGCGGGCGGCTGCCGGTCTGAACCGCCGGTGCGCCACGAGCTGGCGAGTCAGGGGTGCCCTCGCGCGGCGGTGTGACACGCCTTGCCCGGTTCCGGAGCGTGATCCGGGTCAGGCACGGTGGGGTAGTGCCCTATCGGTGGACACTTCAACCATTCAATGCCGTGTCCGGCCGTTCGCTCGCCGCCACGCTGCCTGCCACGCGGCAGCGTCCGCCGGATGCTCAGGCGCCGAGGCGGCTGTAGAGGCGGCTGGCCAAGGACGCCGCCAGCTGGTTCAGCGTGGCGGGCGGATCGAGCTGCGCGAACTGCCCCAGCAGCTCCGCGGCCGCGTAGGCCTCCTCCGGTGACAGCACCGCCACGCACGGTTCCCGCCGTCCGTGCGCCCCTCTCGCCGTCGGTCTCACTCGATCGAGGAAATCTATGTCGGCTGAGGTAGACATTCAACGGTGGGTGCGTGTAGTGTCCTTCTTGTAGCGAGAGAGACAACGTCAAGCAGGCGCGGGAGAGGACGTAACTACCCGCGAGGTGAGACAAGACGGTCAGGCAGCACGGAGCCGATCCAGGAACAAGGTTTCGGCTGGTGACCGGAAGCAGTACTCCAGGACCGAGGTTGTGAAGAGGTTTGACCGAGTAGTGCCGGTCCCGGAGCGGTAGTGCAGGACGCGGGCGGAGCGTGTGTGCCCGTGAAGATCAGCAGTTGTAGTTGTTGTTTGTCGTAGTTGTTTGTGAAGTGAAGTAGTTGCAGGACCGGTCAGGTGGCCGGAGCCGATCAATGTAGGGGGCTCCGGGCAGTGGCCAGCGGCGTCAGCGTGCTGGGACCGATCAGTGGAAGGGTTCCGGTCGTGGCGGTCGCAGCGAGAAGTGCAGTACCAGCAAGTGCAGTGGCAGTAGGCAGTAACTGGAATATCGAAAGAAGGAGCGGGAACCATCATTGGATCGCCCGCAGCGGTTGGGTTTTGCCGCGCGGGTGCCGCAGTTCCATCGAGTTCGGAGGTGGTGCTCGGTCACGAGTGAGCGATCCCCGCATGGTCCGGCTGTGTGCCGGGTGCGGGTGCAGGAAGCCGGCGGTCGCGCCGGTTGACAATGGTGTATACCCAACCCTTGAGGACCCCGGGTGCCGCAGTGGCACCCGGGGTCCTTTGTGATGTGGAGGTGGAATGATTCCTGACCAAGCAGGACCCGGCACGCCGAGTGCGGCCGACAAGTTCGACGACGAGAACTATCCCGGCTACACCATGGGCCGGGCCGCCGACATGCTCGGCACCACCCAGGGCTTCCTGCGCAGCCTCGACGAAGCCGGCCTGATCACCCCCCAACGTTCCGCCGGCGGACACCGCCGCTACTCCCGGCACCAGCTCCGCCTGGCCGCTCGTGTGCGGGAACTGGTCGACCAGGGCACCCCCATCGACGCGGCCTGCCGCATCATCACCCTCGAAGACCAGCTCCACGAAGCCCAGCACCGCAACACCGAACTCCTCACCGGCGACTGAATCCGACTCGGCACGCGGCCCCGCCGCGTGCCGATCTGCCGCCGAAGCCCGCCACGCTGCACGGCCCTCGCACGGATGCCCGACCACCGGCGCCACGCGAGTCCGGCATTCGATGGCGGCCCCGGGTAGTCACACGCTGAGCTCCCGGTTGTACGTCACCGGAGGCTTGGCGGCGGCGCGGAGCTGGCCTGTCAGCGCGCGCTGATCACGGGCCGTGCCAGGTGACGTGACCGGCTCGGCGAGCTGACGGTCGTTGTATCCGGCCCTTTTCGGGCGGGCCGGGTAGTAGCCGACCGTGAGCTCGGTGTGGTTCGGGAACGTCTCGCGGGCCCAGATGCCGACGCTGCTGCGAGGAAGTCGGGGCGTTCACCGCGGTAGGGAGTCTTGATGTGGGGGCGGGTGGCGGGCGCGGTCCAGTGTGCGGAGACCAGGGGGCCGGCGAGCGCGACGATCTCGGGATAGCGGACGCGCTCGCGGCGCTGGGCATCAGCCGCCAAGCCCGCCTCCACCCGGTGGTGGCATCATCTCGCCTCGCACCCGGGACACCCGGCGACCGGCACCGGGCTACGGGTCGCCGTCGCCGACCGGGAGCGGCGCCGCGTTGCTCACCTCGCCGCGGCCGCACAGCTGCGCGTGGTGCTCGGCGAAGGCCGCGAATCCCCTCGGGCCCGACCGCCCGATAGGGCGACACCGACGCGGCCGCTGCCGCCGGCTCGGTGGACTGATCCACGAATATCAGCACGTCGCATAATGTGACACAGTTCTCGGCAGCCGGCCGGTCTGCTCGATGTGGTGGGTGAGCGCATCGTCGGTGGCGATCAGCTTGAACGGGAGTTCGCCGCCTTCCGGTGTGCGCGCCAGGCGACACGGCTGGACCGGCGACTTCCAGCTCCGTCCACGGCCGGGGAGTCGGGACGGAACCGCATCGCCGCGACGACGCCGGATCCGGCTATGCCCCGCCATGGCAACGAACGGGTCCGCCAGGGACCGAGGGCCAGCAGGGCGATACCCACCATCGTGACGGCGAGAACGGCGGTCGGCTGGGCACGCCGCACGCGTCCCGCTGTTGCTGTGCCCAGGACCGGGTCCTGGTTCGTCCTCACCCCGGCCGTCCCCAGCGAGGGCACGTCGTGAGCGCAGCCGACGCTCTCGCGTCAGATCAACCACGCCCGCTCTGCCACAGGCGCGCTGAGAGGACGCTGAGTGCCCGTCCGCCGTGAACGCGCGGGGAGCAAGCGGGATGGCGTTAGCGTGCCGGCCGTGGACTGCGCCTCGCCGCGCTGCGACGACCTGGAGTTTTTGATGCGCAAATCGTTGACCAGACGCCATTTCTTCGGCGTCGCCGCCGGAGCTTCGGCGTTGGCCGCCTGCTCGGCGCCGGACCAGGGTCCGCCGGTCGGTGCGGTGCTGTCGTCGCCTGGCCCGGTGAGCTCACCGCGTTCGACCGCACCGCCGGCTTCGGCCGCGCCGTCGGGACCGGCCACCGAGGTGGCCCGCTCCGCTTCCGGTCGCCCGGAGATCGCACTGACCTTTCACGGCGCCGGCGATCCCCGGATCACCCGGCAGGTGCTGGACCTGGTGCGGCAGCACGGCGCGCACATCACCGTGCTGGCCGTCGGTACCTGGCTGGCCGAGTACCCGGACGCCGCGCGGATGGTGCGCGACGGTGGCCACGAGCTCGGCAACCACACCTGGAGCCATCCCGCGCTGGCCGGTTACCAGCCGGAGCCGATGCTCGCGGAGATCCAACGGTGCCGGGACAAGCTCGCCGAGGTGACCGGGACGCCAGGGGCGTTCTTCCGGCAGTCGCAGGGACAGCACGCGACCGCGCAGGAGCTGATCGAGGCGGGCAAGGCCGGCTACGCGCGGGCGCTGTCCTACGACGTCGACTCGCTGGACTGGAAGGACCCGGGGCCGGCCGCGATCCGGTCCGCCGTGGCGCGGGCCCGGGCCGGCAGCGTGGTCAGCATGCACCTCGGGCACGCCGGGACGGTTGCGGCGCTGCCGGGGATCTTCATCGACCTGAGCGAACGGGGACTGACCGCGGTGACGGCGACGGAGCTGCTGAAGTGAGCCGTACCGGTCTGGGCTGGCTCGCCGCCGTCCTCCTCCTGCTCGCCGGCTGCTCGTCGTCACCGACGTCCGACGACGTCGGGATGTCCGGTATGCCGGGAATGCCTACCATCGGGCTGCCGCACGAATCGACGCCGCCCGTTCCGGCCGGGAACCCGTTGCCCGGTATGCCGCCGGTCACCGACCTCCGCAACGTCGACGCGGCCGCCGGAGCCGGGAAGCTGTCGCCCGAAGTCGCCGGGGACAAGCCGCTGGTGTACGTGCCGCACAGCGGCTCCGGCGACGTCTGGGTGATCGACCCGGCCACCTACCAGGTGGTCGCGAAGTACCCGGTCGGCAAGGAACTCCAGCACGTCGTGCCCTCCTGGGACCTGCGCACCCTCTACGCCACCGACGACCGCGGCGACCAGATCCTCCCGTTCGACCCCAAGACCGGCCTGCCGGGCAGGAAGATTCCCGTGATCGACCCGTACAACATGTACTTCTCCCCGGACGGCAAGTACGCCATCTCGGTCGCCGAAGCACGCCGCAAGCTGGTCTGGTACGACCCGCACACCTGGCAGGTGCACGACGAAACCGCCGCCCCCGACTGTGCGGGCATCGACCACGCCGACTTCTCCGCTGACGGCCGCACCGCGGTGTTCACCTGCGAGTTCGCCGGCCGGGTGGCGGTCGTGGACGTCGTCACCCACAAGCTGCTGCGCATGATCGACATGCCGCACCGCAACGTCCGGATGGGACCGCAGGACATCAAGCTCGCCCCGGACGGATCGGTCTACTACATCGCCGATTCCGACGCCAACGGTCTCTGGGTCCTCGACGGAGCGGCCACCCGCGTGCTCCGCTTCATCCCGACCGGGAAGGGCGCGCACGGCCTCTACCTGTCGCGGGACGCGAAGCAGCTGTACGTGACCAACCGCCACAAAGGCAGCGTCAGCGTGCTGGACGCCTACACCGGCGCCCCCGTGACCGTCTGGCACATCCCGGGCGGCGGCAGCCCGGACATGGGCAACGTCACCGCGGACGGCACCCAGCTCTGGCTGTCCGGCCGCTACAACGGCGTCGTCTACGTCCTGTCAACAAAGGACGGGACGCTGCTGCGGACCATCCCAGTAGGCCGCGAACCGCACGGCCTGTGCGTGTGGCCCCAGCCCGGCCGGTATTCCCTCGGCCACACCGGCATCACCCGCTAGCCACGGTCCGGCCGCAGCGACCCGGTTCCTATTTGAGCACGCCGACAGCGCGGGCGATGACCAGTAGCGAGGTCAGCAGCGCCGCGACGCTCTGTACCGCCATCAGCACTTTCGCCCGTGAGGACAGTGGCATGGTGTCGGTGGGGCTGAAGGCGGTCGAGTTGGTCACCGACACGTACAGGTAGTCCACCAGTGTCGGCACCCAGTCGGCCTTCACGCTGGAGCCGGCGGCGACCTCCTCGACTGCGTCGTCGTTCTCGTCTTGGGAGAACCGGAAGTCGGCCAGCGGCAGGCTCGCGCGGCTGGACTGGGTGCGTTTGACCGGGCCACCTCGGTCCAGCTCCCAGTAGGCCAGGCCGAACGCGATGACGTTGGTCAGCCAGACCTGGAGCGCACCCAGCAGCAGGTCTTGGCCGCTGCCGGCCGCGCCGTCGACGAGGTCGTGGATGAGCAGCGCGAGGGCCACCAGGTTGCTGACCGCGATGACCACGACCAACGCCAGTGACAGGACGCGGGAAAGCCGGGTCTGCCGGGTGACACGCTTCGGGTTGATCGCGACCAGCGGGACCAGCAGCACGAACTCCAGAGCGGGCACCACGAACCGGGGGCCGACCAGCAGTTGTTCCGGCAGCGCCAGGTAGAGCGAGATGGCGACGAGGGTCGCGACGACGGCCGGCAGGCGGGCTTCACCGCGGCGCTGGTGGCGGGGATGACGGGTGCGGGCGTCGGCCCGGTTGACTGACATGGAGGCGGCTGCTCCTTGTGACGGCCGCTGACCGGCCGGTGTTCGTCGGGGGCGCCAGCCTAACGTCGAACGCCGCCTGACCGGCGCTGAACCCGGTCGGGTGGCGATGGCGATCGCGTAGACGACGAGGGAGTCCGCGCCCGTGCGCAGATCCGCCGGTGGGGCGGAAGAGCAGCCCGGCGGCGTAGACGAGGGTGAGGAGCATGGCCAGGACGGTGGCGCCGGACCAAGTCGCACGTCTGCTGCCGCCGGAAGAGTGGTTGAGGCGGTCCAGATGGCTAACTGAGTCACTACCCGGTTACCGGTAGCTTGGCGACGTGGCCGAACCCGTGTCTCAGAACGCTCCCGAGGAGAACCCCGATCGCTCCGAGGAGGACAAGCCCCGGCTGTCCCGATCCGAGGAGCGCGGAGGGTCCCGCCGGCGGCGAGCCAAGCCCGCCAAGAAACGGTCGTTCTGGAAGGAACTGCCGATCCTGCTCGTGATCGCCCTGGTGCTCACGATCCTGATCCAGACATTCCTCGCGAAGGTCTTCATGATCCCCTCGGGATCGATGGAGGCCACCCTGCACGGGTGTCCCGGGTGCACCGGCGACCGGATCCTGGTCGACCGGGTCACCTACGACTTCACCGAGCCCTCCCCGGGTGACGTGATCGTGTTCAAGGGCCCGGCGACGTGGGACAACGAGATCGCGCCGCAGGAGTCGAGCAACATCGTCGTCCAGGGCCTGCGCGGTCTCGGTTCGCTGGTCGGGTTCGCCCCGCCGGACGAGCGGGACTTCGTCAAGCGGGTGATCGCGGTCGGCGGCCAGACCGTCCAGTGCTGCGACACCCACGGCAAGGTCGTCGTAGACGGCAAGGGACTCGACGAGCCGTACGTCCACTGGGACAACCCGTCCAACCAGACGGAGCAGCCCTTCGCCCCGGTCAAGGTCCCCGCCGGGATGGTCTGGGTCATGGGCGACAACCGCAACAACTCCAACGACTCCCGGTTCCAGGGTGGCGGTGGCGTGAACGGCGCGGTCCCGGTGGACAACATCATCGGCAAGGCGCGGATCATCGTCCTGCCGCCGAGCCGGTGGGGCGGGATCACCGATCACAACCCGCAGGAGTCGGCGCAGCCGGTGGCGCTGGGTGCGCCGGCCTGGCAGAGCGGGCTCCCGCTGGGTGCCGGGATCGCGGCGGCGTGGCCGGCGTTGCTCCTGGGGCGCAAGCTCAAGTCCGGACTGCGTCGGGCAGCGGGGCAAAAACCCTAATGCGAGGATCGCCTTCGGGTTGACCGAATGGATGATGCCGCTCGCGTGGCGGGTCATCTTCACCAGCGTTTCCACGCTGCCCGCAGAGAAGCGGCGGTCGTCGCCCAGCCCCCACAGCTCGTAGGACTCGATCCGTCCGTGGTAGCGCTGGACGAGAGCGCGGACGAAGGCCCAGTCCGCGCGAACAACGGCCGCAGGCCTTGCCCCTCCGCGCCGCTGACGAGCCGGTCCAGCGCCGTCCAGCCGAACTCACCACGCTGGCGCTCGAGTTCCGACCGACCCGGAACGCCGGCATCGCGCGCCACCGCCGGCAGCATCCACGCTGGTCCCGAGACCACTGCGGAGAGGTATCTCCTGAGTGGCGGCTGGCCGCCGTTCGAGCTCGACACCAAGACCAGGGCTCGCGTCCGCCGGGAACGCCATACAGGTATGCGCCTGGTCGCAGTGGGCTCAGATTGGGCGACGTGTTATTCATCCTGGTCGGCAGCGTCGTGTCGGGATGCGCTGGCACGCAGCCAGAGCCGATGCAACCGCACCAGGTCATCCCTGCCAGCACCACAGACCAGCGCGATACGTTCCAGCACACCGAACTCATGCGGCACGGCGGAGCCCGTGCAGTACCGATGCACGGTGGACTTACTGAGATTAGTCTTTCGCGCGATGCTTTCGCAGCTACGTCCGCTGTCTTTCTTGAGTTGCTCCAGCACATCCCCGAGGTCTCTGAAGGCCGCCGCCCGTTGTCCCACTATGCGGTGCGCTCCCGCGATCGCCTCGACCTGGCCGTACCCGTAGAACTGCCCCTGTGGCAGGTCGGCCGGACTCACGGCCTGTTTGCCGGTGGTGGCCAGGTTGGTGAACGCGGGGTTCAGCAACCCGCCGCCGTGCAGGGCGATGGCGAAGCGGAGCAGATCCCGCGCGGTGCAGTACCCACCGGTGAACGGGCCGCCGACGTACGGGAACCCTGGCAGGGTGGTGGCGTCGACGCGCGTGCCACCGGGTTGGGTCGCGTAGCCCAGGGCGATGCTGTCGTCGGCGCGGATCTGAGGCTTCGCAAAGAAAGCCGAGCTGGTCATACCGGCCCGGGCGAACACGTGTTGGCGTATGTAGTCGTAGAAGGACAGCCCGGACACCGCGGCGACGATGGCACCGAGCACGAAGTAGCCGTCGTTGCTGTAGCCGAACTGGCTGCCCGGCGTGAACCGCAATGGCAACGTGCGCAGGTAGGCCGACATACCCTGCCACACATCGTCGACGCTGTCCCACCACCACCGGCTTGCAGACCCGCGGAGCGGGTCACGCCGAGGACCGGCGACCGCGTTCCCCGGGAGGAGCCTGATGGGTTACGGCTGGGTGAGGTGGTGTTGGTAGGCGTAGCGGACGGCTTGGGCGCGGTCGGCGGCGCCGATTTTGGCGTAGATGTGGTTGATGTGGGTTTTGATGGTTGTTTCGCTGACGAAGAGTTGTCGGGCGATTTCGGTGTTGGAGTGTCCGGCGGCGAGCTGGGTGAGGACTTCGGTTTCGCGGGTGGTGAGCCCGTCTGGTGGTGCTGACGGTGGCGTGTCCGGGTGGGCTGGGGGATGCGCGGTTGCGGCGAGCAGGCGGGCGTGGACGGTGGGGTCGAGGACGGCTTGTCCCGCGGCGACGGTGTGGATGGCTTGGGCGATGCGGTCGCGGCCGGCGTCTTTGGTGAGGTAGCCCAGTGCGCCGGCGCGCAGGGCGTCGAGGATGGAGGTGTCGTCGCTGTAGGTGGTGAGCACGACAATTTTTGTGGCGGGGTGGTGGTCATGGATGCGTCGGGTGGCTTCGATGCCGTCGACGCCGGGCATGCGCAGGTCCATCAGCACCACGTCGGGGGCGTGTTGTTCGACGAGGGTGAGGGCGTGGTCGCCGTCGGCGGCGGCGCCGACGACGGCGATGTCGGGGAGGAGGTCGAGCAGGGTGACGAGACCCTCGCGGACGGCGGCTTGGTCGTCGGCGACGACGACGCGCAGCGTCGGGTTGTCAGGGGTGGTCATGTTGGTAGCCGCAACTGCAGGCTCCAGTCGGTTGCGTCTTGTCCTGCGATGAGTGTGCCCCCGAGCAGGGTGGCGCGCTCGGCCAGCCCGGGTAGCCCGTAGCGGCCGCCGGTAGCGCCGAGTGTGCTCCCGTCGGCGGTGGTGCTGGTGGGGTTGGTGATGGTGACTGCGACGTTGTCGCGGTGGTAGTGCACGTGCAGGGTCACCGGCTGGCCGGGGGCGTGTTTGCGCGCGTTGCTGAGGCCTTCCTGCGCGGTGCGGTAGATAGTGAGGGCGGCGTTCGCCGGTAGCGGGCGGGGCTCGCCGAAGATGGTGAGTGTGGCGGGTGTGGCGGCGTCGTTGTGATGGTCGGCGACCAACGCGGAGAGTTGGTCGCCAAGAGGTGGGGCGTCGTTGCGTAGCGCGCCGATGGCGCGGCGGGTTTCGGTGAGACCGTCCACGGCCAGGTGCCGGGCGCGTTGGACGTGGTGTCGGGCTCGTGGCGCGTCGGTGTCGGCCTCGAGGAGTGCGTCGGCGGCGTCGAGTTGCACGGCCACTGCGCCGAGGGAGTGCGCGAGCACGTCGTGGATGTCGCGGGCGATGCGGGTGCGTTCGTCCAGTGCGGCGGCCCGGGTGTCGGCGGCGGTGGCGATGCGGGTTTGGGTGAGCAGTTGTTCGGCCTGGACGAGGCGTTGTTTGTACTGGCGGCGGTTGAATCCCGCGAGGGTGATCGCCACGAGTCCACCGGAGTAGCCGGCGAAGGCCACCCACTGGTGGTTGATCGTCGCGGTGCCGACGGCCGCGACGAGGACGCCGGCGGCGGTCAGGGTCGTGGCCAGTGCGGGTGTCAGCTCCACGGCTGCGGTGAACGCTCCCATACCGGCCAGGGCCAGCGCCGGGGGCATGGGGGCGATGCTCATGAGCAGGCCACCTGCGGTGACCAGCGCCCCGCCGGCGGCGGTCGCGGTGAGGGTGCGGTGCTGATTGTCGAGATATACGGTGACGGTCCTGACCAGCCAGCCCAGGCCTGCGACCACGACGCAGATCAGCACGGCCAGTGCCTGACCGTGAAGACCCAATCCCGGTGTGCGGGCGTCGATGCCGTAGACGATGCCGCCGAGTCCGGCCAGGCTTGCACCCAGCCGCACCGGCCACCATCGCCGTGGCACCCATTGCCCCGTTATCACCACCGCCGTCGCTCCTCATCTGCATCTGTTGTAGCGCAACGACCCGGGGGGAGAGAACGATGGCGGTGGTCAACGCCGTCGGCGCCGCCGCATCTTGAAGGCCACCACGCCCACCACGGCGAGGACAGCCACGGTCAGCCACACCGCGGTTGGCACACCGGACAACAGGCCAGCGCCGGCCAGCAGGGATCCGATCAACATGAGTGGTGCTCCTTTGATAGTCACTATCGCGACGGCATAACCGTTGATGACGACGCTACGAACACCGCCGCGGGTGTGTCGTCGGTTCGCGGTAGGAACCGCGGTGGAGATTTCCCGGGCAGATATCCACCCCGATCTCCACCTCCAGCACGAGGACACCCCGCCCGGAAACCGGATAGCGTCACCGCCGATCGCTTCAGTGACCGCACGGGATCAGGGAGGGTGTGATGGCGAGCATGCATGCCGTGTCGGCGCCGGTCAGGACGGTGCGGACCCCGGCGGGGGATCCGGCCTGGTTGGTCAGCGGCTACGCCGAGGTGCGGGCGCTGATCGCGCTGGACCAGCAGCTGATCGACCAGCTCCCGCAGATCGTGCAGCAGGCGCCTGGTACGGCGCCGGCAGTGCGCCAGGAGGGGGACCGGTGACCGACGTCCTGATCGCGGGCGCCGGACCCACCGGGCTCACGCTGGCCATCGAGCTGGCCCGCCGGGGCGTCGACGTGCGCATCGTCGACCGAGCCGGCGAGCACTTCCCCGGTTCGCGCGGCAAGGGGCTCACCGCACGCACCCAGGAGGTGCTGGACGACCTCGGTGTCGCCGACGAGGTGCTGCACTACGGGTTCCGGCACCTGCCACACCGGCGGTACCTCGACGGCGACCTGGTTGCCGAGGCCGACCCGCACGCCCAGCGGGCACCCACACCGGATCGGCCCTACGACGGCGGACTGCTGATCCCGCAGTGGCGGATCGAGCGGATCCTGCGCGCGCGGCTCGCGGAGGACGGCGTGCGGGTGGAACTGGCCGCAGGCCTCGCCGAGTTCAGCCAGTCCGCGAACGGTGTGCATGCGGTGCTGGATACCGGCGAGCGGGTGGCTACGCGCTACCTGGTCGGCTGCGACGGCGGCCGCAGCACCGTGCGCAAGGCACTCGGCGTGCGCTTCGAGGGCGAGAACGGGGAGCAGGCCATGCTGCTCGGGGACGTCGAGCTCGACGGGCTCGAACCGGACGCCTGGTACCAGTGGACCGTCCGCCGGCGCGGGTTCCTGGCCTTGTGCCCGTTCCGCCACGAGCGGTCCTGGCAACTGCAGGCCGTGCCGTTCAGCGACTTCGGCGCGGAGGGCAGCCTCCCCGAACCCTCGCTGCCGTACTTCCGGCGGATCGTGGACGATCTCGCCGGCGGGCACGGCATCCGGCTCTCGAAGGCAAGCTGGCTGTCCACGTACCGGGTGAACGTGCGGATGGCCGACCGGTTCAGGGTGGGCCGGGTGTTGCTGGCCGGCGACGCGGCGCACGTGCATCCGCCGGCCGGCGGCCTCGGCATGAACACCGGCATCCAGGACGCGTACAACCTCGGCTGGAAGCTCGCCATGGTGTGTTCCGGCGCGCGGCAGTCGCTGCTGGACAGCTACGAGGAGGAGCGGCTCCCGGTCGCCTCGTGGACGCTCGGCGTGAGTGCCGAGGGGCTGCGCAGGGTCGCGGAGCGGTTCGTCAACGGTGGCAGCACGGACATCGCGGACGGCGCGCCTCCGGACGGCCAGCAGCTCGGGCTCGGCTACCCGGCCAGCTCGCTGTCCGTCGACGGCGACGCCGGGAATGGACCGCGCGCCGGTGATCGTGCGCCCGACGCGCCCTGCGTGGACAGCTCCGGCACGCCACGGCGGCTGTTCGACGCCTTCCGCGGCCCGCATTTCACCCTGCTCGGCTTCGGCGAGTCCTGCGCCGGTCCACTGCAGGACGTCGGCACCGCCCACAGTGGACTCATCAAGCCGGTGTCGGTCGGCGCGCCGGGCAGCAGTGCCGATCTGGTGGACGTCGAGGGGCACGCCCGGACCGCGTACGGCGTCACCGGGGACACCCTCGTCCTGGTGCGGCCTGATGGCTACCTCGCGCTGCGCGCACCCGGCGCGAGCAGGACTGCCGTGCGGGACTACCTGGACCGGGTCGGCGTCAGCCGGAGCGCTTGACCGCCGAGACGTCGATGTCCAGGGTGACCTTGACTTCATCATCACCGTCACCACGAGGAGCTGGTGGCGGCTCGGGGTGGGTACGCGGAAGCTGTTCAATTCAGGCACGGCCGTATCCGGACGAGCTGCCGAGCTGAGTATCGTCGCCCTTTGTGGGGGAAGCATGCCGGGGCGTCGGGTCGTGAAGCGCCCTGATCTGATGTTCTGCTGGTTCATTGTCGCGGGCGTGGTCCTGTCGCCGGTGTACAACACGGCTTTGGTGCGTTCGCAGCTCATCGGCGACGCGCCGGTGGGGCCGTCCGGCAGCGTGGCCGTGCTGTGCGCCGGGCTGGCTCTGGCGTGGCGCGCGACGCTGCGACGGGGCCACCTGCGCGCCGACCCGGCCACGCTGACCTGGGCGGACTTCGACGGCTGCCGCCCACGGGTGCTGACGCGACGGCTGTTGGGCGGCTGGGCTGTGCGGTTCGCCGCGGTGGGGTACTTCTTCGTGGTCGCCGGGGTGCTCATCGGGTTTCCGTCGGGTCAGGCGGTTTTCTTGTATCTCGCCGTCGCGGCCCTGGCGCTCGTGATGGCTCGGCGGCCGGCAATCCGCGGTGAGGCCGTGCTCCCGCTCGTGCCGGCTGTGCTCGGCGCGTTCCCGATCGGGCCACTGTGGATTTTCGCGGTGGCGGCTCTTGTTGCCGCGCTGGTGGTGGCTTTTGCACCGTCTGCCGCTGTGACGGTGTCACGGCCGGAGCTGGTCCGGGCTTTTGGCGAGCGGATGGCTGAGCGCACCGCCACGGCGTTCCTCGACGTCTGGGCCCTGCTGCCCGCCGGCCGGCCTGTTCCGCGGGTCCGCCTGACGGGCCGGTACCCGGCGTTGCGTTATGTCGTGGTGGGGACCCTTGCGCGCCGCCATGCGCTGGGGTTGCCGGTGTTCCTCGCCCTCGCCGTGACCGCCGTGCACGCGACGTTTCCCGCGTTGTCGTCCGTATGGCTGCTCGGACTCGGCGGCTACCTGGCCCTGCTGCCTTTCGCGGCGCCGATCGCGCAGTTGCACCGCGTGCCGGCGCTGCGCCGCTGGTTGACGACGTCCGAACCCCGGCTGCGGCTGACGACGGCGTCGGTCTTGGTGGTTCTCGCGGTCTTCTGGACTTCGGCGGTGGTCCTGCTGGGCGTGCCGGTGTCGCTCGCGTCGCTGGTCGCGGTGCTGGTGGCCGCGTACGCCGTGGTTCGCTCTGTGACCCGCGGCCCAGTTGATTTCAGCGCGATGAATCTCATGCTGTACGAGGGCGTCCTCATCCCGACAGGCCTCGTGCGGCAGCTGGCGCGCGGCCCGGACCTGCTTGTATTCGGGCTGCTGATCTGCGGGTTTCTGCGCTAAGAGATCAGTTCAAAATGAGCTTGCGTAGGCAGATGATCGTGCAAGCGATGCTGAGGATGGCGTGGTGGATGTGTCGGCCGTCAGTCCCGAGGCGCCAGGTAGCCCAGGGAGAACGCGGCGGCCACGGCGGCTGCCCGGTCGTTGACGCCCAGCTTTGCGTAGACGTGCAGCAGGTGCGTCTTGACCGTCGTCTCGCTGATGTAGAGCCGCTTTGCCGCCTCGCGGTTCGTCGAGCCTTGGGCGATCAGCTCCAGCACTTCAAGCTCGCGCCGGGACAGCAGGGCCGGGGCGGGTTTGCGCACCTGGCCCAGGAGCCTCGTCGCGACGGTGGGAGAAAGCACCGCCTGTCCGCGCGCGGCAGCCTCCACCGCGCGGACGAGCTCCGCCCTCGGCGCCTCCTTGAGCAGGTAGCCGGTGGCGCCGGCTTCGATGGCCGGCAGCACGTGGCTGTCGGTGTCGTACGTGGTGAGCACCAGCACCCGTGACGGCACCCCGCGCTTCGCCAGCTCCTTGATGGCGGCGACCCCGTCGGTCCCGGGCATCCGCAGGTCCATGAGGATCACGTCGGGGCGGAGGTGCTCCGCGGCCGAGACCGCTTCCGCACCGTCACCGGCTTCGCCGACCACCTCGAAGCGCGGATCGGCGCCGAACATGCCGCGCAGCCCGTCCCGCACCACCGGGTGGTCGTCGACGATCAGCAGTGAGATCACCTCTCGCTCCCGGCGGGGATCGCCGGCACCGTCACGGTGATCGCGGTGCCCCCGCCCGGCTCGGACTCGATGTCCAGCCGCCCGGCGAGGAGCTGCACCCGCCGCCGCATGCCGGCGAGCCCGTAGCCTCCGTCCGCGGAGCTGTCGGCGCGTTTGGCGTCGGGCCGGAAGCCCACTCCGTCGTCCAGCACGTCGAGCGTCACCAGGTCCTCCATGTACGACAGGGTCAGGGAAACCCGACCGGCTCGTGCGTGCTTGGCGACGTTGGCGAGCGCCTCCTGCGCGGTCCGCAGCAGGGTCACCTCGACGTCGGTGTGCATCGGCCGGGCGTCGCCGGTCGTGGTCAGCTCCGCTTCGACGCGGTTCACCTTCGACCAGCGCTCGGCCACGTCGCCGATCGCGTCCGGGAGGCGGGCTTCCGCCAGCGCGGACGGTCCCACCGCGTGCACCGTCCGGCGGGCCTCGATGAGGCTCTCACGGGCCAAGTCCAGCGCGTTCTCCACGTGACGGCGCGACACCGCCGGCACGTGCGACGCCTGCTCGGCGGCCTGGAGCTGGGTGAGGATGCCGGCCAGCCCTTGCGCCAGGGTGTCGTGGATCTCCCGCGCCATCCGCTGCCGCTCTTCGAGCACGCCGGCCTCGCGGGCCTGCGCCAGCAGCTGAGCGTGCAGGCCCGCGTTCTCCGCCAGTGCGGTCTCCAGCTCGGCGTTGGCCTTGTGCAGCTCGACCAGCGCCCGCTTCTGCCGGTGGTTGCGCCGGTCGGACATCACGTCGGCGTGGAAGGCCACCGTGGCCATGACCGTGGTGAGCGCGCTGACGGCGGGCCACTTCCACCACTCGCCGGCCATGATGTTGGCGGCCCCGCCCACGTAGGAGACCGCCGAGACCGCGGACGTGGCGACCACGCCGGCGTAGCGCCACCGGCCCTTCAGGTATTGGAAGGCGTGCACGTAGCCGACGAAGGCGAAGAAGCCGAACCAGGGTGTGAGCAGCACCAGGCAGGCGGTCACCGCCACGAGCCCCGTGTAGTACAGACCCATCAGCGGGCCGTTGCGGTGCAACTCCGGATGGAAGGTGTGGAACCACATCACCCACGCGGCGAGCAGAGCGGAGAGCCCGAGCACCCCTGGAAGGTGCACCTCCCCGTTCCAGAGCGGCTGCAGCAGGGTCATCACGACGCTGACCGCCAGCAGCGAGTACGGGAGCACCTTCAGGACCGCGGTCTCCTTGCGCTCCCAGCGGTCGAACTCCTCGCGCAACTCGGCCTCGACACTCACGACCCGCTCCCAGCATGGTGTCCGGCAATGATCGCACGTCCTTTCCCGGTGTAAGCAAAGCCTGCCGCCCGCCGGGGCGTGCCGGATCGACCACGAGGGCCGGGATCACCGCGGACGCGGTGGACCCCGTCATCCTCCGATCGGAGGATGACGGGCAAGGCGGGGGCGTGCCTCTTCGCACCTCTTGAACCGACGAACGCCGTCTCGGTCCTCCGCGTCGGTTCGTTCCACGGCAACCCCCACTGCGCTGCGGACCATGTCCTGCGCGCTTCCCAGGTAACCGGCGGGGTGGCAGAGCGCGTCGATCCGGTCGTCGCCGAGGATTGCCGTGACGTCCGGGTCCTTGCGCAGTTCGACGGCCAGCTCGGTGCCGGTGTCCCGTACTCGGCTGCAGGCCGCGTAGACGAGTTTGTGGGCGTGCTGACGGCCGATTTCGGGTGCGAGCGCCATCATCACGGCTTCCGCGGCGATGAGCCCGCCGGTCAAGCTCAGGTTGGCCCGCATTCGCTCCGCGTCGACCTGCAGGCCGGCCATCGCCTGCTCGGCCTGGGATAGCGAGGAGGCGAGCAGCAGGAATGCCTCAGCGATCACGGCCCATTCGACGTGCCACGGACCGGTGGCGCGCTCGAAGTCCTGCACCATCGCGTCGAGCATGGCGGAGGACTTGTCACGAAGCAGCTTCGCCGCCGCCACCATGAGCTCGCTGGAGATGGGGTTGCGTTTCTGGGGCATGGTGGAGCTGGCCCCCCGGCCTGGCACGAAAGGTTCGGCGAGTTCGCCGAACTCCGTCGAGCACATCAACGCGACATCGGTGCCGATCTTGCCGACCGAAGCACCGATCGCGGCGAGCAGGCCGACGATCTCGGCAAGGCCGTCCCGCGCGACGTGCCACGTGATCTCGGGGTCGCGAAGGCCGAGTTCCGCCGCCAGTTCGGCCCGGACCCGAAGGCCGGCCGGGCCCGGGCCGAGAGAAGCCAGGGTTCCCGCCGCTCCCCCGAACTGCACCATCAGGTCCCGCTCCCGCACAGCCGTCAGCCGATCGGCGTGCCGGTCCAGGGCGGACAACCAGACGGCCACCCGGTAGCCGAAGGTGACGGGCAGCGCGTGCTGGAGGTGAGTCCGGCCGGCGGTCACCGTGTCGATGTGCTCCGCGGCCAGCCGGCGCAAGTGCGCACGCAGGCGATCGAGCGCATCCGAGACCAGGGCCAAGCCCTCGGCGCACTGGAGAACCGTCGCCGTGTCCATGATGTCCTGGGTGGTGGCTCCCCAATGCAGATAGCCGCCGGCGTCACCACAGTGCTCGGCGAGTTGCCCGACGATGGGCAGGATCGGGTAGCCGACCCTCTCCGTGTCGCGGCGAAGCCGATCACGGTCCAGTCGCGCCGCGTCGCACGATGCCGCGATCACGTCCGCACTGTCGCGCGGGATGACGCCGACCCGCGCTTCGGCCTGCGCCAAGGCGACTTCGACGCGCACGACCTGGTCCACATAGGACCGATCATCGAAGACAGCGCGCATCTCGGCCGTCCCGAACAGGTCCCGGAACAAGAACGAGTCGAAAACGGTGCTGCCGGTCATCGCCCGGCCTCTCCGCGGTGCGGAGTGCCCGTGTGGATGGCCACGTACTTCTGCTCCAGGTACTCGTCGATCCCGGTGTTGCCCCCTTCCCGGCCGATGCCGGACTGCTTCATCCCCCCGAAGGGCGCGCTCGGGTCGGACACGTAACCGCGGTTGAGACCCACCATGCCCGTTTCGAGCTGTTCGCTCATCCGGAGCGCCTGATTCAGATCCCGGGTGTAGAGATAGCTCACGAGACCGAACTCGGTGTTGTTGGCGTCGTGCAGGACTTCGGCTTCGGTGGCGAACGTCTGGATGGCCGCGACCGGACCGAAGATCTCCTCGCGGGTGATGCGCGTGCCGGCGGGGACGTGGGTGAGGACGGTGGGCGGGTAGAAGTAGCCCGGTCCCTCGGGAACCCGGGCGCCGGTGCGCACCCGGGCACCCGCGTCGACGGTTTCGTCGACCAGGTCCGCGACCCGGCGCCGCTGGCGCTCGTCGATCATCGGCCCGAGGTCGGAGGCGGGGTCCGTGCCGGGTCCGACGGTGATGGTGCTCATCCGCGCGACGAGCTTCTCACTGAACTCGTCGACGACGCCGGCGTGGACGTGGAAGCGATTGGCGGCGATACAGGCCTCACCGACGTTGCGGAGCTTGGCGGTCACCGCACCCTCGACCGCGGCGTCGATGTCGGCGGCGCGGCAGACGATGAACGGAGCATTGCCCCCCAGCTCCATCGAGGTCCGCAAGACGGTGCCTGCGGCCTGGGACAGCAACGTGCGGCCGACGGGCGTGGAGCCGGTGAACGACAACTTGCGCAGCCGGCCGTCCCGGAGGAGGGGCTCGGTGATCGCGGCGGCTCGTGTCGTGGGAACGACGTTGAGCACGCCACCGGGGAGACCGGCTTCGGTCAGGAGCGCCGCCAACGCGGCCGTCGTCAGGGGTGTCTGCGGCGCGGGTTTGACCACCATGGTGCAGCCCGCCGCCACGGCCGGGCCGATCTTGCGGGCCGGCATGGCCAGCGGCGCGTTCCACGGCGTGATCAGCAGGCAGGGCCCGACCGGCTGCCGGGTGACCAGCACCCGGGCGGTGCCGTCCTCGCTGACCTTCCAGCTCCCGTCGATCCGGACGGCTTCCTCGCCGAACCAGCGCAAGTAGTTCGCGCCGTACTCGACCTCCGCCCGGGATTCGGCCAGTGACTTGCCCATCTCCAGGGTGATCAGCAACGCGAACTCGTCGATGCGCTCGATCAGCAGATCGTGAGCCCGCCGAAGGATCTCGCCCCGCCGGCGCGGGGGTACCGCAGCCCACTTCGCCTGGGCGGCACTGGCCGCGTCAAGGGCGGCCAGCGCATCCTCCGGGGTCGCGTCCGACACTTCGCACAGTGTCCGCCCGGTGGCCGGATCCTCCACCGGGAAGCTGATTCCGCCGGACGCTGAACGCCATCGACCGCCGATGAACAAGCCCTTCTCGACACGTCCGACGGCATCGGGTCGAGGCAGAAAGGTGACCACGGGTTCCACGCTCCTTCCTATGCGAGGGCGGCGATCATGGCCTCGGCCATGGGGGCGCTGGAGGCCGGGTTCTGGCCGGTGAAGAGGTTCCGGTCCTGCACGTTGTGCGCTTGGTACGCCGGTCCGCCGGAGTGCTTCGCGCCCTTCTGGCGCAGCGTGCCGGCCAGCAGCCACGGAGCGCCTTCCGCGGTGCCGAAGCTCTGCTCCTCCTCGTCGGTGAAGGCCGTCATCTCCCGGCCCGCGAACAGCCACTTGCCGTCTTCGTCCACAGCGGACAGAAGGCCGGCCGGGCCATGGCAAACGGCCCCGATGATCTTCCCGGCCGCGTCCGCCTCGGTGAGCAGGCGGCCGAGGTCACGGTCCCGGTAGAGGTCGACCACCGGACCGTGCCCGCCGGGGATGACGACGGCGGCGTAGTCGTCGATGTCGATCTCGTCCAGCTTGAGCAGCGGACCGAACTCACTCAGCGCCCGCGCGGCGTGCGCCACGTAGTGCGCGCAGTCCGGGCCGGCGATCTCCGGGTCGGCGCTGTGGGCGTCGAGCGGCTGCAGAACCCCGCCCGGGGAAGCGAAGTCGACCGTGAATCCGGCCTGCACGAACTTCTCGTGCGGCGCAGCGACCTCTTCGGCCCAGTACCCCGTCGGGTATTCCGAGCCGTCGGTGCGCTCCCAGATGCTCGCGGCCGACATGACGATCAGGATCTTGCGCACGATTGTTCCTTTCTCTGACGGATCGGCGAATTCTCAGGCATCGGCAAAGTCGGTGGCACCGGCGGTCTGCGCGGTGACCTCGAGGTTCGCGCGCAGGGCGTCGACCTTCGCGGTGGCGTAGGCGTGGGCATCCGAGCCGAGCAGCCGGCGCAGCGGGCCCTCGCCGCTGACGACCTGGCGGATGATCGCCTCCGCGCCCTTGACCGGGTCGCCCAGCTGGCTGCGTGAGAGCTTCAGGTGGTTCTCGGTCATCTCACGCAGATCCGGGTACGCATCCGTCGTCGAGGCGGGCAGCGCGAGCGAGCCGGTGGTGAGGAAATCGGTGCGGAAGTAGCCGGGCTCGACGATGGTGACCTTCACGTCGAAGCCGGCCATCTCCTGGGCCAGCGCTTCGGTGAGACCCTCGAGCGCGAACTTGCCCGCGCAGTAGAGGCCCCAGCCCGCAACCGCGGTCAGCCCGAGAACCGACGACACGTTGACCACGTGACCGCTCTTCTGCTCGCGAAGGAGCGGCAGCGTGGCCCGCAAGACGTTCCACACCCCGACGACCTGGACGTCGAGCATGTCGCGGACGTCGCGGGCACTCGTCTCCTCCACGGCGGCCAGGTAGCCGTAGCCGGCGTTGTTGACGACCACGTCGAGGCCGCCGAAACGCTCAGTGGCCCGGCGGACAGCCTGCCGGACCTGCTCGTCGTCACGCAGGTCGACGGTCAGCGGCAGCAGCCGTGCAGTGTCGACGCGGTCACCGACGGCGGCCAGCAGCCGCTCCGTGGAACGGGTCGTCGCGGCGACCTGGTCGCCACGCCGGAGCAGCTGCGTGACGAGCTCCAGGCCCAGGCCGCGGGAAGTGCCGGTCACGAACCAGGTCGCGGGTCGATCCGTCGGGAAACTCATGGTCGTCCTTTTCTCGCGATTTCGGGGCTCCGCCTCCGGGGTGTTCCCGTGGTGGCGTGCTTCAAGATTCGCCCACCGCAAGCCCGTTCGGGGGCCTATCTCGCGCCCTCCGGAGGCGCGGTCTTGGGAACCTGGGACTCGCCGGTCCACCCAGGACCGCGCCGGCTCGGGGATACTCGAACCCGTGCACAGGACCAATCAGGAACTCGCCGATTTCCTGCGGCGCGCCCGAAGCCAGATCGACCCCACCCGCGCCGGCCTGCCCCCCGACGGCCGCGTCCGCCGCGTACCCGGCCTCCGCCGCGAAGAAGTCGCCCGCCTCGCCGGCGTGTCCACCGACTACTACGCCCGCCTCGAACAAGGCCGCCGCATCGTTCCCTCCGCCGCCGTCGTCGAAGCCATCGGCCGCGCCCTCGGCCTCGACGACGCCGGACGCGCCCACCTCAACGACCTCATCGGCCTGACCTCGACACCCACCCCCGGCCGGACCCGCGACGTCCAGCGCGTCCGCCCCGGCCTTTACCAGCTCCTCGACGCCCTCGACGGCGAGCCCGCCCTCATCCTCGGCCGCCGCACCGACATCCTCGCCGCCAACCGCATGGCCAAAGCCCTCTTCACCGACTTCGACCAGCTCCCGGCCACCCACCGCAACTACGCCCGCTGGATGTTCCTCGGCGACGGCGCCCGGGCCCTCTTCCTCGACTGGCCCGACCAAGCCCGTGCCGCCGTCGAAAGCCTCCGGTTCGAAGTCGGCCGCAACCCCGGCGACCGCGCCACCACCGACCTCGTCACCGAACTGCGCGAACACAGCCCCGAATTCGACCAATGGTGGGAACAACACCGCGTCCACCAGCGCACCCACGGCTCGAAACGCCTCCGGCACAACCTCGTCGGAGACCTCACCGTCGAATACGAAACCCTCACCCTCCCCGGCGACCCGGAGACCACCCTGTTCATCTACACCACCGAACCCGGATCACCTTCACGACGAGCCATGGACATCCTCGCCAGCTGGACCGCGTCCACTCCCGCCCTCGAACCGAACCCCGAGATCACCGAGCAGTGACATGAGTGCGGGAATGATCTGGCTGGCCGCGCTCAACGGCATCGTCTCCCTGGTGTCCACCGGATTCGCGATCGTGGCGGCTGTCCGGCCGTCGGCCCTGAGCCACGAGAAGACACCGACCGGGGGCGAGCGCTTCTACGCATGGATGTACTCGGTCAGAGGGGTGCCGCTGGGACTTCTCGGCTGCGCGGTGCCGTTCGTCGCATCCGGGCCGGTCAGCGCGCTGGTGCTCATCACCGCCGCGGTCGTCCAGGCCGGCGACGCCGTCATCGGCGCTCGGCGGCGCGAGATACGCATGACCGTGGGGCCGGCCGTCGCCGGTGTCGTCCACGTGATCACCGCGATGGCGGTCGCGGCGCCGTAGGGTTGAGTGCGTCGAGGTCTGGCCGAGGACGTCCTCGAAACTCCGCGGAGCTTTTCCCTCTCCGCCGGGAGTCGCCGAGGTGTGCCTGCAGACCTCGCCCGGGTGATCGTCAAGGCCTATCGGAAAAACAGTTCTACGCAACGCCTTCGGCCACTTCCGTGCGATGCCGGCCACCGTGGAAGGGATCTGGAAAGGGCGCTGCCCCCGGAGCCGGCCGATCAGGTGGTGGCGCGGTTCATCGCCCACCCCGGCGTCCCGCGCGGACGGTGACGCCGGGGACGCAGCTCACGTATGGGTGTTCGCCAGCTTCGGCCACAGCGTGGACCACGGCTCGGTCCGGCCGCTCGCGAGCCACAACGGCACGCCGTCGAAGTAGCTCGGCTTCGCCGCACCGGTGTCCACTTTCCCGATCGGCCGCAAGCCGGCGAAATGCCCGAGCAGCGGCCCCGGGTCGGCGCCCACGAACAGCACGTCGGTCAGCTCCTCGGACGGCACGACCAGCGTCGCGTACCCGCGGTTTCCGCTGGCCGGCTCCGGCAGGCCGAGGTCGCGGCCGTAGCGGTCGAGCGCGCTGGCCTGCCAGTAGGTCTCGGTCACCACAGCGGTCCGAGCTCGCTCGGACAGCTGCGTGAACGCGCCGGCCACCGAGAGAGCGGCCTCCGGCGAACCGATCTCGGTGAAGGCCAGCACCGGGGACGGCAGCGACGGGTGCTCGATCAGCCACGCCCGCGGCCAGACCGGCAGCGCGACGGGCAGGACGAGCAACGCGGACAGCGCATAGCACGGCCAGGTCGCGATCCACCGCCACCAGCGCGCCGGCTCCCCGCGTTCGAGCGCGACCGCGGCCATCGCGAAGCACACCGGATACATCCCGGCGAGGTAGTAGAACCGGCCGTTCACCACCAGGAACACCACGGTCAGCAGCACCACCGTCCAGCCGAGGAAGCGGAGTTCCCGGCTGCGCAAGAGCCGCTACAGGCCGTAGCTGAGCAAGACGACACCGACCGGGAGCCCGGCGACGAGCAACGCCCCCGGCACGAACGCCACCCGGCCACCCCAGGTGCCGTCGACTTCCGCCGAGATCGCCGCGCCCATGCCCAGCTGCGGCCAGCCGTGCGTGGCCTGCCAGAGCAGCGTCGGCACCAGCGCCACCGCGGCGATCGCGGCGCCGAGCCACAACCCGGGCAGGCGCAGCAGTTCCCGCGGTCCGCACACGAGGACCGCGACCCCGGCGGCGAGCCAGAAGCCGCCGATGAGGAACTTCGTGTACAGCGCGATCGCCGTGACCACGCCGGCCCAGACGAGCATGCCGTCGGCGCGGGTGCGCAGCCAGCGGACCAGCAGCCACAGCACCAGTGTCCACAGTAAAGGGTCCACTGTGGACGTCGCGAGGTAGTGCCCGCCCGCCAGGAGCTCCGCCGACACGCCGAAGGTGGCCGCGGCGAGCGTCTGGGCCTTCGCGCCGCCGCCCAGCTCGCGAGTGATCAACGCGGTGAGCGCGATTCCGGCGAGCGCGGCCAGCATCGCCGGGATCCGCAGCACGAACGGCGAGTGCCCGAGCGCGTCCATCGCCCTGGCCAGCAACGGAAGCAGCGGAGGCTGGTCGACGTATCCCCAGGCGAGGTGCCGGCCGGCGGCCAGGAAGTACAGCTCGTCGCCGGCGTAGCCGTAGCGGTTCGCCGTCAGCAGCAACGGGATCGCCATCAGCCCGGTCACGATCGCCACCGGGACCCCGGCGACCGGCGCGACCGGCCGGACCGGGGCCGGAGCGGGCGCGATCGTCACTCCCACCGGAACACCCGCGCCGCGATCGTCGAGCAGACGACGGCGAAGACGGCCATCGCGCCGAGCTGGAGCAGCTCCGGGGCGTCGCCGGCCCAGGTGGCACGCAGCGCATTGAGCGTGCCTCCCAACGGCAGGACGTCGGCGACGTGCTGCAGGAAGACCGGCAGCTTCTCCTTCGGCACCCAGACCCCGCCCAGCGCCAGCATCGGGAAGAACAGCGCGCTCCCGATGCCACTGGCCGCGCGGCCGGTCGGCGCAAGGGCAGCGACCAGCAGGCCGACGGAGAACAGCGCGACGGCCCCGAGCACGAGCGACAGCAGGAAGCCGCCCGGGTTGCCCGGCAACGGGATGCCGAGCGCGAACCCGCCGACCCCGGCGATCAGCGCGACCACGACGACGGCGGCGGCGAGGTTCACCAGCAGCTGCGCGGCGAGCAGCAGGCTCGGCGACACAGGACTCGCGGAAAGCCGCTTCAGCAGGCCTTTTTCGCGGTAGGTGCCCATCGCGGCCGGGAACAGCGTCAGCGCCAGCATGGCCAGCAGGATCGTGATGGCCATCGGCGCGATCAAGGTGGCCAGCACGCTGTGCCCGCCGAACTCGGGATCCGGCTCGTTCACACCGGGCAGCAGCCCGAACACCAGCAGCAGCGCGAGCGGGATGCCGACGACGACGGCCGGCGCGCCCGGGTCCCGGAGGAACACCTTCGCCTCGGCGGTGGTCAGCTTGGTCAGGACGGACATGGTCTCCCCTTCATTCCGGCCGGTGGCCGGTCAGGGCCGCGAACGCGTCGTCGAGGCCGGCCTGCTCGACGCGCAGTTCCCCGGCGATCACCCCCAGGCGGGCCAGCAGCGAGGTCACCGCGTGGAGCACGTTGCCGTGGCCGCTGACGACGAGTTGCTCGCCGCGCCGCTCGACGCGGCCGACCTCCGGCAGCGCTTCGAGCACGCGGGGGTCCAGCGGCGCCGACGGCCGGAACCGCACGACCTGCTCGTCGGTCACCCCGGCGACCAGCCCGGCCGGCGTGTCGACGGCGACGACCCGGCCGGCGTCGATGACGGCGATCCGGTCGCAGAGCCGTTCGGCTTCCTCCATGAAGTGCGTGACCAGCACGATCGTCACGCCTTGGGCGCGTACGGTCTCGACGAGGTCCCACGTATCGCGGCGGGCCTGCGGGTCGAGGCCGGTGGTGAGCTCGTCGAGCACCGCCACCTCCGGGCTCCCGACCAGCGCGAGCGCGATGGACAACCGTTGCTGCTGGCCCCCGGAGAGCTTCTTGTACGCGGTGTTCCGGTGCTCGGCCAAGCCGAGCGTGGCCAGCAGCTCGCCGGGGTCGGCCGGCGTCCGGTAGAACGCGGCGTAGAGGTCGAGCAGCTCGCCGACCCGCAGCTTGTCCTGCAGCCGGCTCTCTTGGAGCTGGACCCCGACGCGCTGGCGCAACTCGGCGCGGTCGCGGCGCGGGTCGAGCCCCAGCACCGACAGCCTTCCGCCGTCGGGCACCCGGAGTCCTTCCAGGCACTCCACGGTCGTCGTCTTGCCCGCGCCGTTCGGGCCCAGGATACCGAAGATCTCCCCGCGCTCGACGTCGAACGAGACGTCGTCGACCGCGACCTTTTCCCCGTACCGCTTGTGGAGGTGCTCGACTTCGATGACCGGCATGCCGCCGTCCCTTCCCGATCCGTTTCCGACAGATCGAGAATCCCGCGGCGGCCCGGTCCGGCGCGTCAACACCACGGTCCGCATCGCCTCCACCGTCCGGAGGAGGCGGTGGTCAACCGCGCGCGGGCGGCGGCGTGAGTGCCCAGCCGACCGGGTGCCTTGCGACGCGGTGCCGCCTGCCGGCACCGGGCAGCCGCCCGCTCGGCCATTGGGTGCCGCGGCGATCCGGGTGTCGATCTTCCGGCGCCGCAACGGTTTCACGAGCGGAACGTGCAGTGGTCCGGGTTCGCGAGCGCGCGCAGGGCGAACGCCGTCTCCGGCCCGGCGAACTCTGCCGGGCGCCGTGGCAGGCGAAGGACTTTCCCACCGTGGCTCAGCTTCGGCATGAACTGTCGAGCGGGTTGCGGGCATTCCGCGGTCGGCCCTTGTGTGTCGGGCTGTGGTGGACGAAGCTGCAGAGCGGTCGATCCTGGAGGTGCGGGATGAGGTCCTGGACGGTTCTGCGAGGCGCCGTGGTCGCCACGGCGTTGCCGGCCCTGCTGGCGAGCGCCGGCACGGCCGCGGCACACCCCGACCACGGTGCCCACGGCCGCGGAATCGACCACATCGTGGTGATCTACGAGGAGAACCACAGCTTCGACAACCTGTTCGGCGGCTGGGAAGGCGTCGACGGGCTCCGGCGGGCCCACCCGCAGACCCAGGTCGCGCCGGACGGCCGGGCGTTGCCGTGCCTGCCGCAGAACGACGTGAACCTCACTTCGCCGCCACTGCCGGTCACCTGCACCGGGACGATCGGGACGACGCCGGTCAGCTCGGCGTTCACCAACCGTCCTTTCGAGATCGACCGGTACATCCAGCCTTCCGACACCACCTGCCCGGCCCCGGGCGTGTTCCTGCCCAACGGCGTGCCCGAGGGGCAGGGGCTGCCCGGCGGCTGCACCCGGGATCTGGTCCACCGCTTCTACAACGAGCAGTACCAGATCCACGGCGGCGCGATGGACCGCTATGTCGCGGGCAGCGACGCCGTCGGGCTGACCATGGGCCACTACGACACGCGCGGCCTGCCGATCTACGAATACCTGCACGGTCGCAACGCGCCGGACTACGTGGTCGCCGATCACTTCTTCCAGGGCGCGTTCGGCGGGTCGTTCCTCAACCACCAGTGGTTGATCACCCCGAACACGCCGGTCTGGCCCGGGGCGGTGCGCGACGGCGGTGCCGACGACCTGCACTCGGTCGTCGGGCCGGACGGGTTCCCCGCGGGCACCCCGCTGCACCCGGCGACGCCCGGCACGGCCGACCGGGCGCTGACCCAGGCCGCGAACGCCGACGGCAGCTGCGTCGTCCCCGTGAGCGTGGGGGCGCCGCCCGCCGGGACGGTGTGCGGCGACTACGCGGTCAACACCGTCCAGCCGCCGTATCAGCCGTACCAGCCGGGCACCCCGGTTTCGCGGCGGCTGCCGCCGCAGACCACGCCGACCATCGGCGACCGCCTGTCGGCCGCGAAGGTGGACTGGGCCTGGTACTCCGGCGGCTGGGACAACGCCAACGGCAACGTCGGCGGTCCCGGCTGGACCAACGGCACCACCCCGGGAACCTGCACGAGCCCGCGCACCGCGGCCGGCGCGGTCTACCCGAACTGCCCCGACGCCACCTTCCAGTACCACCACCAGCCGTTCAACTACTACGCCAGCCTGGCGCCCGGCACGCCGGCCCGCGCCGCCCACCTGCGGGACGAGGTCGAGTTCATCAGCGCCGCCAAGGCGGGTCGCCTCAAGCCGGTGAGCTTCGTCAAGCCGGTCGGCGAGGAGAACGAGCACCCCGGCTACGCCAGCGAGGACGCCGGCAGCCGCCACCTCGTCGACCTGATCAAGGCCGTGGAGCACGGCCCGGACGCCGAGCACACGCTGATCGTGGTCACCTACGACGAGTTCGGTGGCCAGTGGGACCACGTGGCACCCCCGGCCGGCCGGCACGCCGTCGCCGACCGGTGGGGACCCGGCACCCGCATCCCCGCCCTGCTGATCTCGCCGCAGCTGCGCCGGCCGTTCGGCGTGGACCACACCTCCCACGACACCACGTCGATCATGGCCACCATCGAGCACCGCTTCCACCTGGCGCCCCTGGGCAGCCGCGACGCCCGGGTGGCCGACTTGCTCGCCTCCTGCAGCTGATCGACGCGGTGCCCGCGGCCGAAGGGGTGCGCCGATCTCCGGCAGGGCCCCTGGGGTTGCGGATCGACGGTCATCGGTGAGCGTGCCGGCGGCACGGCAACCGGTGCGCCGGTCGCGTCCCTGATCGTAAACAGGCTGACCGTCGCCGTGGTCGGTGGCGCCGCCCAGGTCGACGGGCCGCTCGCTTCGGGAAGCCACAGCCGGATGCCGTGTCGAACGCACCGGGCGCAGAGGGTGGCGAACTGCTCTACTTCTTACGCGACCGCTTGGTGCCGGGGCCGATCGGCTCGATCGCGAGCGGTGTCGCCGCGGTGGGTCGAAGGCCGGGCGGTGGTTCACCGCGACGACTCGTTCGGCGAGCGCGGCGAGCCGCGCGAACAAGATCCTCCGGAAGGTCAAGATCGGCGGGTACGGCATCGGCTACAAGAAGCACCGGATCGCCCTGCCCGCACCGCACGCCGTGAACAGGCGATACTCCAAGAAGGTGGCGGAGCATGTGGGACGATGGCACATCCACACGGGCAAGAACCGGACGCCGAGGCGGGTGTTCCGGGTCTGGAGGAAGATATGAGCGACCCGGCGGAAGTGATCGTCTTCCGTGACGACCCCGGCGAGTTCGCTGACGTGGCCCCCGAGTTCGTGACCCGGACCGGGGTGCCCGCGACCTTCGCATCGCTGGCGGTGCAGTGGCCGGAGGCCGCCGGCACCGAGGAAAAGCGACGGCTGCTGCGGTTCGTGGCCACCGCGGCCGGCGAAGGCCGCTCGCGCACGACCAGGTACCTGGGCAAGGACGAGCCCGAAGCCGACGGGCTGTCGTCGTTCCTGGCGGCGATCGACAGCGACTCCTGGTGGCTCGGGGACGTGGCGGTGGAGTTCGCCGCCGGGGAGTCGGTCGAGATGATCTGGTTTCCCGGCAGCGACGGCGTGTTCCTGCACATCGGGGCCGCGGCGGATCTGCTCGACTTCACGGTGATCCCGGCTGTCCACGAAATCGCCCTCGTCCTGGACTGGCAGTTGACGGTGCAGTGACCGGATTCCCCGCGTGCGCCTCTGGAGTTACCCCGGCGGGGTGCACCGGACGCCGCGGTCGGAGTGAAACACCGCATCGTCGCTGAGGTCGAGCGGTGGCTCTCGGAACTCCACGATGAATTCGCCGAGTCGTCGGTGTCCTCGTACTTCGCGCTGTTCTCGACGATCCTGAACGGAGCCGTGCGGGCCCGGATGATCCCGCCAACCCGTGCAACGCGTCCGGGTGACCAACGGAGAGTTCGATACCGAGCGGCTGGTGGCCACCCCGGCCCAAGCGCTACGACCCGGGGCTAGTGTCCTGCGCCTGAAGTCCGCTATCTATTTGTAGGATGCGGTGATGGCGGGTCGTGGACGGTCCAAGGTTGAGCTGGTTCTCAGCGATG